>NZ_JBISDI010000086.1:0-1158 GCF_051162045.1 Anaerozeibacter quisquiliarum | reverse complement strand
GACGACGCCCGAACCCACCGTGCGGCCGCCTTCGCGGATGGCAAAGCGCAGACCTTCCTCGATCGCGATCGGCGTAATCAGCGAGATGTCCATCTCAATGTTGTCGCCCGGCATCACCATCTCTACGCCTTCCGGCAGCTTGATGTTGCCCGTCACGTCTGTCGTCCGGAAGTAGAACTGCGGGCGATACCCGTTGAAAAACGGCGTGTGACGACCGCCTTCTTCCTTCGTCAGCACGTACACCTGCCCCATGTAGTGCGTCAGCGGCTTGATCGAACCGGGCTTCGCCAGCACCTGCCCGCGCTCGATGTCCGTGCGCTGCACACCCCGCAGCAACACGCCGATGTTGTCGCCCGCCTCCGCAAAGTCCAAGAGCTTGCGGAACATCTCCACGCCCGTGACCACCGTCGAACGGCTCTTCTCCATCAGACCCACGATCTCCACCGTGTCCTGCACCTTGACCATGCCACGCTCAACGCGCCCCGTCGCAACCGTGCCACGCCCCGTGATCGAAAATACGTCCTCCACGGGCATCAGGAACGGCTTGTCCGTCGCGCGCTCCGGATCCGGTATGTACGAGTCCACCGCGTCCATCAACTCGAAGATGCACTTCGTCTGCGGCGCGTTCTTCACGTCCGTTCCGTCGTTCATCACGTACTCCAGCGCTTCCAGCGCCGAACCCCTGATGATCGGCAGATCGTCGCCCGGAAAACTGTACTCGCTGAGCAGCTCGCGTACTTCCATCTCCACCAGTTCCAACAGCTCCGGATCGTCCACCATGTCGCACTTGTTCAAAAATACGATGATGTAACCCACGCCTACCTGATGCGCCAGCAGTATGTGCTCGCGCGTCTGCGGCATCGGGCCGTCCGCCGCCGATACCACCAGTATCGCACCGTCCATCTGCGCCGCGCCCGTTATCATGTTCTTCACGTAGTCCGCGTGACCCGGGCAGTCCACATGCGCGTAGTGACGCCTCTGCGTCTGGTACTCCACATGCGACGTGTTGATCGTGATCCCGCGCGCCTTCTCTTCCGGCGCTTTGTCGATCTGGTCGTAGCGCATCGCTTCCGCCCCGCCCGACTTCGCCAGCACCATCGTGATCGCCGCCGTCAACGTCGTCTTCCCGTGATCGACGTGACCGATCGTGCCCACGTT
>NZ_JBISDI010000085.1:0-1253 GCF_051162045.1 Anaerozeibacter quisquiliarum | reverse complement strand
TATTGAAGTTGATCCAGACGATCAAGGAAGCGCAGTATAAAGGCTTATATGCGGACTGCCAAGATGGCGCGGTGAGCGTTGGTCAATTCATTGAAGCAACTGAGGGCGAAAGCACGCGCACGGTCACGTTGCTCGAAGAATATTGCGATTTGCTCTTTAAAGCGCACAACGGTGAAATCGACGATAAGCCGCTGCGGAAGCAGTTGTATAAAATCGCAACCAGTGTGAAAACCGAACTGAAACCGAACAAATTCAAGGCACTTTTTCTGCCCTACTACGACAACACATGGGAAACCATGAAGAGCGTGTACGAAGCTTTTTCTTGCGACCCGATGTTTGAAACCCAAGTCGTGATCATGCCGATTCTGCGTAACACAAATGAAGGCGCAAAATTTGTTTGGGAGGACTACCTCAGCCCTATCGGTATCCACAACACTCACTATGACGCCTACGACATAGAGGAGGATCTGCCGGACGTCGTATTCTACAACCAACCGTATGATGGCGTCAACATTCCCAAATTCCAGTCCCAAAACATCCGAAAGTACGCGAATTTAATGGTCTATATACCATATGGTATATCCCCGGTCAATGTACTGGGTGAGGCATACGAGAAGAATTACACCGAATTGGAATCGATACAACGTTGCGATGTATATATTGCTCAGAGTGAATCTTTCCGTGAGAGGTATACCAAAGGTACTTCGTTACACAAAAAAGCATTGGCGCTCGGGAATCCGAAGTGCGATTCTCTGTATTTCGCCAAGACCCATGGAGAATTCACTCATTTTCCAGAATGGGAATCAGCCATTGGCAATCGCCGTGTAATCCTTTTAAACACGCACTACTCCTATATGCTCGAAGACGTTGCGCCGCATCCCGGCGTGCGTCGGCTCATTGATGCCGTTGCGGACAATGATGATCTGTTTCTGATTTGGAGACCGCACCCACAGGCGCTCCTAATGAAAATGTCTGCCTCAATGCAGGTTATGCTTGATTTTGCGCAAGCGCATGAACGAATGATCGTAGACCGAACGCCAAGCATTACACCCGCGTACATGTACGCCAATGCCGTTGTTTCGCTGTTTCCCAGCACTATCGTGATGGACGCACTGTTCCTCGACTTGCCAGTATTCCTCATGGGGTGCGAAGGTTATGAACATGTTCGAGATGGATATACAAAGCGGTTGTTTTACGACGCAATTACTCACGAGGACTTTGACAATCCATTGCCCAATGACGGCGCGAATGCC
>NZ_JBISDI010000084.1:0-1309 GCF_051162045.1 Anaerozeibacter quisquiliarum | reverse complement strand
GGAGAGTATCGCCACAGCCCTATCCCGAATCGTTGATCGGTTGGATAAGCCCAAGAGCTTTTATTTTCCGCAAGGCTATGAGGGATAGGGCGGGTGGAGCGCAGCGTCACAATCCATGTGAAAGCAGGTGCCCTCATGATCCTTGTTGGAATCGACATCGCCAAGTTCACCCACGTCGCCACCATCATGACTTCGGAGAATGAAGTTCTCGTCCCACCCTTTTCCTTTGGGAACGACCGCGCCGGGTTTGCCGTACTGAATGGCGCGCTCGAAGGCTATCCCAAGGAAACACTCTTGATCGGTCTTGAATCTACCGCACACTACACCGAGAATCTGACCTGCTTCCTTCTCGCACAAGGCTATCAGGTCGCGCTCATCAATCCCATCCAGACCGCCTCTCTGCGCAAGTCCGGTATCCGCAACGCCAAGACCGACAAGATCGATGCCAAACTGATCGTCAAGGCGCTCATCCTGGGCAACTACACACCGCTGCGGAAACAGAGTGTCGATACCCTCGCCCTTCGCGGGCTTTGCAGAGCACGCCAAGACCTCATCAAGATGCGCTCGCGCTGCAAAATACAGCTCGTTGCCCTGGTCGATCAGCTGTTCCCCGAACTACATGCCTTCTTCCGCTCGGGGATCCATATCAAAACGTCCTATGCGCTTCTCAAGCTGTATCCCAATCCCTGCGACGTTGCGAAGCTGCACCTGACGTGTTTGACGAACCTCTTGCGCAAAAACTCCCGTGGCAAGTACAACCGCGAGGATGCCATCTCCCTCAAAGCGCTTGCCAATTCTTCCGTCGGCCTCGACAACCCCATCCTCGCCCTTCAGATCCGCCAGACTGTTGAGCGCATCGAACTGTTCTCCAAGCAGATCTCAGACGTTGAAGCCGCCATATCCGAAATCATGCTCCGCTCGGGATCCCCGCTTACCACTGTGCCCGGCATCGGTACGGTCAACGCCGCCATGATCCTCTCGGTGATCGGCGACATCTCGCGCTTCGCCAACGCAACCAAGCTGCTTGCCTTCGCTGGCCTTGATCCCATCATCCGCCAGTCCGGCAAGTTCCGCGCACGATCCACCCGCATGTCCAAGCGCGGCGATTCCATGCTTCGCTTCGCGCTCGTCTACGCGGCACACAACCTCTCCCGCAACAACCAAACCTTCGCAGTTTACTACCGTACCAAGATCGCTCAGGGCAAATCCCATTACAACGCGCTGGGCCATGTCGCCGGCAAACTGGTTCGCGTCATCTTCGCCTTGCTCTCCCGCAATGTCGCTTTTGACCTGCCGTGACCTGACTCGC
>NZ_JBISDI010000083.1:0-1327 GCF_051162045.1 Anaerozeibacter quisquiliarum | reverse complement strand
CAGGGCAATCGCTTACGAAAGAGGGTAGAAGCCAAGGCAGCGGAAGGCGTAGGATAAGTCATAAGCACAGCGTAATCTTTTGGCGCGCATACTGGCTTTGACGGAGGTTTCATGTTTCAACAGTTGCAAGGCGAGCTTGCGGAGGATATCGAGGACTTCCGCGGCGTTTTCAATGCGGGCGCGGGAATCGTCTTCATGGAACGTCATATCCAGCACCCAGTGGAGTTGGTTCTCGATTGCCCAGTGACCGCGCTTGATTTCAAGAAGGAGGGAAGCTGTCATATCGGGTGCGCTGAACAGAAAGTATTGCTCGCTTTGCGAGGCGGTTCCATCTGGGAAAGCTCGGTTCGCGCGGATCATTGCCGCACCGGACAGTCCCGCCCATTTCTCCCGCCCATCGAGCCAGGAGAGGTCGGAGATCAGGAAGCACTCCCGTTTCTCGATCCTGCCGTGTCCCTTGTCGAGGGTATTGGCATACAACCCATGATCTTTCAGAGCCGACTTATCCTGCCGGAGGACTTCATTTTCCATGTAGAATCTGATGTCATCCAACAGGGACGGCTGGTTATCCTTGAGCGCCAGGACGTAATCGCCGCCCTTGTCGACGATCTTCTGGGCGATCGCCGTCTGGGTACCTATTGCGTCTATGGTGACGGTACTCCCTCTGAGGCAGAACATGTCCAAGAGCGCAGGAATGGCAGTGATTTCGTTGCCCTTGTCATCCACCGCAAGCTGACCGAGAACCAACTGGACGTCGCTGGCGAAGGCCGTCACGATGTGCTTGGGCTTGCGGTTCTCCGTGCGGCTGCCGCGAATGGTCTTCCCGTCGATGGCGATGCGGTGCTCCTTGATCGTGTCTTTCCATGATTGCATGAAATACTCGAAGCAGCGGCCCAGTTCCTTGGGATCGATTCTCGAAAACACATCCCCAAAGGTGTCATGCGAGGGGATCCCATGGGGAAGTTCCAGATATCGCCTGAGTTCTTCTTCGTGCGTCTTTCCGAACAACTCCATGTCGGTGAAAGTATCCCCATTGCAGATTATGCAGAGAATTCCAACCAACAAAATGTCTGTCAGGTTGTGGCGAACCGCGTTTCCGGCACGATGATCGGTGATCTCTTCCGTCAGCAATTCAATAAACGCCTTCTTGTTCGTGGGCCTTTTCACTACCCTGTCAAACTCGGATGAATCCATATGCTCACAGCCTTTATTATTTGCTGTGTTCTCCTTCGACCTCCTTACACCAAATCCTTTTGGTAATGCAAATTTAATACGCACCCCTCGCCCGTTCGCTCTCTATCTCATTTCTCCGTAAGCGATTGCCCTG
>NZ_JBISDI010000082.1:0-1370 GCF_051162045.1 Anaerozeibacter quisquiliarum | reverse complement strand
ATGCGCACCTTGAAAACTGCACAGGGAAAGAAGAAGGAAAGCGAGCGATCAGCTTCCGGGTCGAGGGACGAAGCGATTCGGAACTTGGAGAGGGAGCGGATTGAGAGGATACTTGCCGGAGGGACGGCATGACGTTCTACAAGTCATGTTGAGCGGCCGGTGAGGTAGATCAAGCGAACAAGAGCACAGGGTGGATGCCCATGGCACTGATTGCCGACGAAGGACGTGGCTAACTGCGAAAAGCCTCGGGGAGCCGTAAGCGGGCTTTGATCCGAGGATGTCCGAATGGGGAAACCCGGCGGGGGTAATGCCCCGTCACCATGAGATGAATTCATAGTCTCATAGGAGGGCACCCGGGGAACTGAAACATCTAAGTACCCGGAGGAGAAGAAAGAAACATCGATTCCCCCAGTAGCGGCGAGCGAAGAGGGAAGAGGCCAAACCAATCCTCTACGGAGGGTTGGGGTTGCGGGCCGGCATAACGCACATCGAACGGGAGACGAACACCGAAGGAAAGCGGGGCCAGAGACGGTGACAGCCCGGTAGTCGAAGCGGGAGATGGCAAGCTGGTACCAGAGTACCGCCGGACACGAGGAATCCGGTGGGAAGCCGGGGGGACCACCCCCCAAGCCTAAAGACGATCAGTGACCGATAGCGCATAGTACCGTGAGGGAAAGGTGAAAAGAACCCCGGGAGGGGAGTGAAAGAGAACCTGAAACCCTGTGTTTACAAGCAGAGGGAGAGCGATAGAAGCTCGACCTTGTACTTTTTGTAGAACGGACCGGCGAGTTACGTTATGCTGCGAGGTTAAGTACTGAAGGTACGGAGCCGAAGCGAAAGCGAGTCTGAAGAGGGCGTTAAGTTGCATGACGTAGACCCGAAACCTGGCGACCTATCCATGGGCAGGTTGAAGTGATGGTAAAACATCATGGAGGACCGAACCAGACGTCCGTTGAAAAGGGCGGGGATGACCTGTGGATAGCGGAGAAATTCCAATCGAGCTAGGATATAGCTGGTTCTCCTCGAAATAGCTTTAGGGCTAGCCTGAGATTAGTCTAGCGGGGGTAGAGCACTGAATGAGCTAGGGGGTGTCAAAGCTTACCGAACTCTATCAAACTGCGAATACCGTGAAGATGATGTCTTGGAGTCAGACGGCGAGTTATAAGATCCGTCGTCAAAAGGGAAACAGCCCAGATCGACAGCTAAGGTCCCGAAGTGTGTGTTAAGTGGGAAAGGATGTGCAATTGCGCAGACAACCAGGATGTTGGCTTAGAAGCAGCCACACATTCAAAGAGTGCGTAATAGCTCACTGGTCGAGTGATTGTGCGCCGAAGATGTCCGGGGCTAAAACACACCACCGAAGCTTCGGG
>NZ_JBISDI010000081.1:0-1738 GCF_051162045.1 Anaerozeibacter quisquiliarum | reverse complement strand
TTTTGGTACACTAAAAAGCGCAAGAGAGAACGCCGACGGGCGTAGCTCGCTTGCGCTTATTCAGGTAGAATAAGGGGAGCAATGGACCGGCGAGGGCGCTTTAGGATTGACGCATCCGAATAAAAAACAGCCGACCATCCCCTTATTGTGCGCATTCGCTTAAGCAGGTTGAAATCCGCATGGGCTTTCGCGTAACGAACCAAAACGAGTGGCAATAAGCGCAGGTGGAGCCGTTGCGAAAAAAACAGCGGGAGGTGCTCCATGATCAGCATTGGAATGGACATATCCAAAGGAAAGAGTATGGTTTGTATGCTCCGGCCATACGGCGAAATCGTACGTTCACCATACGAGATCGCACATTCGGAGAAATCCATGGATGCTTTCATCCAGCAGATTGGACAATTGGAAGACGAGGTCAGGGTCGTCATGGAGGCGACGGGCATCTACCACTTGCCCGTGTTGACGCGCCTGAAGGAGGCTGGTCTGTTTGTCAGCGTGATCAATCCGTTGACGATGAAGAAGTATGCGTCCCTGGCGCTGCGCAAGGGAAAGACCGATAAGATTGACGCGGTGCGCATCGCCAACTACGGCATCGACAACTGGTTCCGGCTGACGAACTTTTCAGCAAGGAGCGAAAGCTACGAGGAATTGCGGCAGCTGGGGCGACAATATGCCTGCTACATTGAAATCAAGATCAGCTGCAAGCAGAACCTGCTCTACCTTCTGGAGCGCACCATGCCAGGCATCCAGCATCTGTTGAGAGGCGACCGCGCGAGAGAGGCCGACAAAGACAAGCTCAGCGACTTTGCCCAGCAATACTGGCACTACGACAACATCAGAAAACGCGGCGAGAGTGGTTTCATCTCAAGCTACTGCCGGTGGGCAAAGAAAAAGGGATACCACGCAAGTGAATCCAAGGCAAAGGCAATCTATGCGTTGGCTTGCAACGGTATCCCCACCTTGCCATCCAACACGCCATCGACCAAAATGCTCGTGTTGGAAGCGGTTCGGGTGCTGAAATCGGTCAACAACACCCTGCACACCATTCTAACACAAATGCAGGCGTTGGCAAGTGTGCTGCCGGAATATTCTGTGGTGCGGTCAATGGACGGAGTAGGAGATGTGCTTGCGCCCCGACTGATTGCGGAGATTGGCGACATCTCCCGCTTCCACAACGCCAGCGCGCTGATCGCGTTCGCCGGAATCGACGCTCCGCCGTTTCAATCCGGCAGCTTCGTTGCGACGCAACGGAAAATATCCAAGCGAGGTTCATCTTTATTACGGAAGACCGGTTACGAGGTCATGCAATGTATCAGGCGGGTCAAGCCTAAGACAAGCAACGTATTCCAGTTCATGCTTAAAAAAGAAGCCGAGGGCAAGCCAAAGAAGGTTGCGAAAATCGCCGCGCTCAACAAATTCCTGAGAATCTATTTCGCTCGCGTCAAGGAGTGCTATGCGCTGCTGCCATCGCTTCCTTCGGTAGGTTGTCCCTAGATTCTTTGAGCCGGAGGTGAAAACGCAGCCACCGCCGCAGGCGGCTTGGCCTTGATGGGTTATCGACAAAAATGTATCATTGTAGGAGCCGACGGCGCGCTCAAGTTTCGTTGTCCCTGAGTTCTCATCGCCGTCGGTAGCTTTCCTATGCATTTTTGTCGATGTTCCATCAAGGCTGGCGTCTTTTCCTGATTACTTAATCTTTACCTGCTTGCCTGTTGACTTGGCTTAGCAGGTTTTTTGT
>NZ_JBISDI010000080.1:0-1809 GCF_051162045.1 Anaerozeibacter quisquiliarum | reverse complement strand
GGCGCGAACGATCCTTGAAAACGACACAGCGAGAGCGAGAGAGAGAATAAGAAGTCAGATTCTGAAGAGTTAGAAGCACTGAAATTGCGAGGCCTTGGCGGGTTTTGCGAGGACAGTGAGAGGATTAAACGCAAGAGTTTGATCCTGGCTCAGGACGAACGCTGGCGGCGTGCTTAACACATGCAAGTCGAGCGGGGATATGCTTGGCACTGATTACCGGGTTAGGGCGTGAGGGATCTGGGGGTAAGCCAGAGAGGTCATGCGCAGGCGAGGGGAGATCGCCATCCTATCAGAGATGAGGGGGATACGCGGTAATGAGTGCTGAGGATATTCTAGCGGCGGACGGGTGAGTAACGCGTGAACAATCTGTCCCAGACAGGGGGATAACACTTGGAAACAGGTGCTAATAC
The DNA here is from genome assembly GCF_051162045.1 of Anaerozeibacter quisquiliarum. Lineage (NCBI taxonomy): Bacteria > Bacillati > Bacillota > Clostridia > Eubacteriales > Anaerozeibacteraceae > Anaerozeibacter > Anaerozeibacter quisquiliarum. The sequence continues at coordinate 1,399 of NZ_JBISDI010000080.1, read as the reverse complement.
CGCATAAGACCACGTTGTCGCATGGCAATGAGGTAAAAGGAGCAATCCGGTTTGGGGTGAGTTCGCGTCCCATTAGCTAGTTGGTGAGGTAACAGCTCACCAAGGCGACGATGGGTAGCCGGCCTGAGAGGGCGACCGGCCACACTGGAACTGAGAGACGGTCCAGACTCCTACGGGAGGCAGCAGTGGGGAATATTGGGCAATGGGCGAAAGCCTGACCCAGCAACGCCGCGTGAGGGAAGAAGGTTTTCGGATTGTAAACCTCTGTCCCATGGGACGAAGGAAGTGACGGTACCATGGGAGGAAGCCCCGGCTAACTACGTGCCAGCAGCCGCGGTAATACGTAGGGGGCGAGCGTTGTCCGGAATGACTGGGCGTAAAGGGCGCGTAGGCGGCTTTTTAAGTTTGGAGTGAAAGTCCTGCTTTCAAGGTGGGAATTGCTTTGAAAACTGAGGAGCTTGAGTGCGGAAGAGGTAAGTGGAATTCCCAGTGTAGCGGTGAAATGCGTAGAGATTGGGAGGAACACCAGTGGCGAAGGCGACTTACTGGGCCGTAACTGACGCTGAGGCGCGAAAGCGTGGGGAGCGAACAGGATTAGATACCCTGGTAGTCCACGCGGTAAACGATGAATGCTAGGTGTAGCGGGTATCGACCCCTGCTGTGCCGGAGTAAACACAATAAGCATTCCGCCTGGGGAGTACGGCCGCAAGGTTGAAACTCAAAGGAATTGACGGGGGCCCGCACAAGCAGCGGAGCATGTGGTTTAATTCGAAGCAACGCGAAGAACCTTACCAGGTCTTGACATCGATCTAAACCTGTAGAGATACGGGGTGCCTTCGGGCAAGAGAAGACAGGTGGTGCATGGTTGTCGTCAGCTCGTGTCGTGAGATGTTGGGTTAAGTCCCGCAACGAGCGCAACCCTTATTGTCAGTTACTAACGGGTAGAGCCGAGGACTCTGACGAGACTGCCGGGGACAACTCGGAGGAAGGTGGGGACGACGTCAAATCATCATGCCCCTTATGACCTGGGCTACACACGTGCTACAATGGTGGCAACAAAGAGGAGCGAGCCCGTAAGGGGAAGCGGATCTCAAAAAAGCCATCTCAGTTCGGATTGTGGGCTGCAACCCGCCCACATGAAGTCGGAGTTGCTAGTAATCGCGAATCAGCATGTCGCGGTGAATACGTTCCCGGGCCTTGTACACACCGCCCGTCACACCATGGGAGTTGGGAGCACCCGAAGTCGGTGAGGTAACCGCAAGGAGCCAGCCGCCGAAGGTGAGACCGATGACTGGGGTGAAGTCGTAACAAGGTAGCCGTATCGGAAGGTGCGGCTGGATCACCTCCTTTCTAGGGAGACATGAATGGGTAACACCATTCGTATCCCAGGTCGAACATC
>NZ_JBISDI010000079.1:0-1897 GCF_051162045.1 Anaerozeibacter quisquiliarum | reverse complement strand
AGGAGAGAGAATGCCGGTATGAGTAACGAGATGCGAGCGAGAAACTCGCACGTCGAAAGCCCAAGGTTTCCTGGGGAAGGTTCATCCGCCCAGGGTAAGTCGGGGCCTAAGCCGAGGACGATGGTCGTAGGCGATGGAAAACTGGTGGAGATTCCAGTACCACCTATGGGAGTGACGCACTGACACAGAAGGATAGCATGAGCCGGTTGATGGTAGAGCCGGTCCAAGTGTTGAGGCTGAGGCGTAGTGAAGTACGCGCCTTGTGAAGGCTGAGGCATGACGGGGAGCGAAACTATAAGTAGCGAAGCATGTGAATCCCGGCTGGCGAGAAAAGGTGCTAATAATGCCATGGGTGCCCGTACCGCAAACCGACGCAGGTGGGCGAGGAGAGAATCCTAAGACGAACGGGAGAACCCTTGTTAAGGAACTCGGCAAAATGACCCCGTAACTTCGGGAGAAGGGGTGCCTCGAAAGAGGCCGCAGAGAATAGGCCCAAGCGACTGTTTAGCAAAAACACAGGTGTTTGCGAAAGCGAGAGCTGACGTATAAGCGCTGACGCCTGCCCGGTGCTGGAAGGTTAAGAGGAGCTGTCAGCCGCAAGGCGAAGCGGTGAATTGAAGCCCCAGTAAACGGCGGCCGTAACTATAACGGTCCTAAGGTAGCGAAATTCCTTGTCGGGTAAGTTCCGACCCGCACGAATGGCGTAACGACTTGGGCGCTGTCTCAACAAGGGACCCGGTGAAATTGAAGTATGGGTGAAGATGCCCATTACCCGCGACTGGACGGAAAGACCCCGTAGAGCTTTACTGTAGCTTATCATTGGATTTTGGCAATGGATGTACAGGATAGGTGGGACGCTGGGAAGCCAGGACGTCAGTCTTGGTGGAGCGGATGTTGGGATACCACTCTTCTGTTGCTGAAATTCTAACAATGTGCAGTGATCCTGGCAATGGACAGTGATAGGTGGGCAGTTTGACTGGGGCGGTCGCCTCCCAAAGAGTAACGGAGGCGCCCAAAGGTTCCCTCAGAATGGATGGAAACCATTCGAAGAGTGCAATGGCAGAAGGGAGCCTGACTGCGAGACGGACAGGTCGAGCAGAGACGAAAGTCGGGCATAGTGATCCGGCGGTATTGAGTGGAAAAGCCGTCGCTCAACGGATAAAAGCTACCTCGGGGATAACAGGCTGATCTCCCCCAAGAGTCCACATCGACGGGGAGGTTTGGCACCTCGATGTCGGCTCGTCGCATCCTGGGGCTGAAGCAGGTCCCAAGGGTTTGGCTGTTCGCCAATTAAAGCGGCACGCGAGCTGGGTTCAGAACGTCGTGAGACAGTTCGGTCCCTATCCATCGTGGGCGCAGGAGTCATGAGAGGAGCTGTCCCTAGTACGAGAGGACCGGGATGGACGCACCACTGGTGCAACAGTTGTCGTGCCAACGGCATAGCTGGGAAGCGAAGTGCGGAGGGGATAAACGCTGAAGGCATCTAAGCGTGAAGCCCACCTCAAGAAGAAGACTGCCACTGCTAAAAGCAGGTAAGACCCCTTGAAGACGACAAGGTAGATAGGCCGGCGGTGTAAGCGCGGTAACGCGGAAGCTTGCCGGTACTAATCGGTCGAGGGCTTGATCTAAGAAGACTTAATCTCAATCAGGAATCGCGCAAGAGGGAACCCTGAAAGGGGAGACCGGCGAAGACGGTGAACAACCGTCCGAGCGCAAGCGGTTCGGAAACGCTCGCACCTTCAGGTCAACTTTTCCTGTGCGGTTTTCAGGGTGTGCATGCGCGAAGCGAAGCCGTGAGGCGGAGCAAGCAGCGAGCCTTGAGCATACGCGGTATGCGAAGGCAAGGCCGAGCGAGAGCGAGGCCGCAAGCGGCGGCGCGCACCTTAAAAATCCGATA
>NZ_JBISDI010000078.1:0-1999 GCF_051162045.1 Anaerozeibacter quisquiliarum | reverse complement strand
CATTTTGATCGCGCCGATCATGCCCAGCCCCAGCGTACCCGCGCCGGATAGTACGACCACGTCGTCACAGGTGATGCGCCCCTGCCTTACGCCGCGCAGCGAACAGGCATAGGGCTCGATCAGTACCGCGTCTTCCATCGGCAGATCCTTGGGGATCTTGTAGTTGCGGGCGTTCTTGGGCAGCAGCACATACTCCGCCATGCCGCCGTTCAGGTAATACTTGAACCCATAGACGTTGTGCGGCGCGCAAAGCCAATACTTGCCTTCCTTGCAATAGCGGCATTCGCCGCACGGAACGATCTGCTCGGTTACCAATCGGTCGCCGATCTCAAACCCGCTAACGACGCCATCGCCCATCGCGACGACCTCACCTAGGAACTCATGTCCCGGTGTAAAGGGAGGCTCGCAGAACCCGGGCATGCCATCCCCGCCCCAGAACCTGGCGGCGTTGTGGGTCGCCTTTACATCGCCGGCGCAGATGCCGCAGGCTTCCACTTTCAGCAGGATTTCGCCGAATCCGGGAACCGGAACCGGGATTTCATCCAAAGACTACTGTCCTTGCGCGTGCGCTACCAGCGCCTTCATCTTCGCAGGGATCGCCATTCGTATCATCCTTTCTTCTGCCTGCTTTGTTTACCTGTACCTGGATAACTCTGCAATTGACCACACTTTTCCTGTCAAAGAATTACTGACTGAAAAGATCTACATTCAGTCTTGTCAGCGCATCCTGCACCGCTTTCGGAGGAAGTGCGCGCGGCACGACGTCCTCCCGAGCGCAGAGCGCTGCCGCGACGCCGACCGCCTGGCCTATCGCCATGCAGATGGACATCACGCGATAGGATGCGTGCGCGCGGTGCGTGCCGGAGATGGCGCGTCCCGCCATCAGCAGGTTCTCCACACCGCGCGGCACGAAGCAGCGGTAGGGCAGGTCATAGGGCTTGACGTACTGGATTTTTGGCTCCGCCTGGCCTGCCCCGGCGGGGTTGTGGATGTCCACGATGAACTCTACCTTGTGCAGAATCGCGTCCGGGAATCGTGCGCCCGCCGCCATCTCCTCGGCGGATACCACATATTCGCCCAACACACGCCGGGTTTCCCGCACGCCCAGCGTGGTGGCGCTGGAGATGGTGCGGCAGTTTTCGTAGCCCGGCAGGTGCTCGCGGAAGAAATCCACTAAAAGGTCCACCTGCCGCCGCAGTTCCAGCTCCGCGGGGTAGAGATGGGAGACTTTCGTCGCGTCCACGCCGTTGACCTGTGTGGTGTTGACGCGCCGCTCGCCCGGCGCGACCGTGCGGTGCAGCCGGACTGCCACGATATTTTTGGGCAGGATCCCCTTATCTCCGTAGCGCTTGCAGAAATCGAGAAAACGCTCGCCGTTCAGCTGTACGTCGTCCACGTCGCCAATGCACACGATCCCGCGGGACTCGTCCACGCCGTCCACGGTGAATTCCAGCGTCACCGGCTGCATGAGGCCATCTTCCTCCCGCCCCTTTTCGCAGGGCGCGCCGGAGAAAAAGGCAACGTCGCCGTCGCCGGTAGCATCCACAGTCACCCTGCCGTGGAGCGCAAACAAACCTTCCTTCGAGGACAATACAAGGCCCACTATGGCGTTCCCCAGCCGGACCACGTCGACGACCGCCGTCTGCAGGTACACGTCGATGTTCTCATGGTTTACAAATTCGCTGAGCGCGCGCTTGGCTCGCTCCGGGTCGTGGACGACGCCGACCTCCCCCAGCATGTCGTTGCCCGGCACGCCCAGGTAGCCCAGCAACTCGTCCCGCATGGTGCCTTTAGAAACACTGCCCAGGATCGGGCCGACGTGGCCGCTCGTCAGCATACCGCCCAAGATGCCGTAGCGCTCGATCAGCGCGACTTTCGCGCCTTCCCGGGCTGCCGCGACCGCCGCGCACACACCGGACGGCCCGCCACCCGCCACCAAGACATCATACCGACCTGAGACCGGAACTTCTTTTTTATATGCGAATGTCTCCATGCGCTC
>NZ_JBISDI010000077.1:0-2139 GCF_051162045.1 Anaerozeibacter quisquiliarum | reverse complement strand
TCCTGCCGGACGGAGCCGAGCTCAATGGACAGGTACCGCTCGCCCAGGCAATCGAACTCGACGCGGTTGACCTCGGTCAGCACGTCGAGCCGGATGCCCGGGTGCTTGACCCGGACCCGGTCGTAGAGGAACACGTCCTCGAGGCTCCGGTACTGGGCGTATTCTTCCGTGTCCCCGAGCGACAGGAACTCCACTTTAAGAGAAACCTTGGGTAGATCGGCGTCATTCGCCAATGCGTCCAGCGCTTCCCGGATCATGCGGACGCGCGCCATGGCCTTGGCGACGGTCTTGGTCTCCCGGCACTCGTCGGAACAGGCGAGCGCTTGGACGCGCGGCATCGGATACAGGGAAGCGCGCGGGCTGTCGATCCAGACCTGATCGGCGATGATCGTGTGGATCGTGCCGTCCACGTCGTAGCTGCCCGGGGCCAGGAGCAGGTCGTTGCCCTTCTTGTCCTTGCCGACCGGCACAATGCGCGTGACCACGTCGCCGGCATCCATCTCACAGGAGACGCCCAGCAGGTTCTTCGCATATTCAATTCGGACGCCGCGGTTCAGCCCGGCGTCCCGGAGCAGGTAGAAGTCGAAGTTGTCGCGGACGAGCTCCGCGCCCCACAGCGCCGCTATGCCGGTCTCGGGGTCGAGCAGCGCGCTGACCGGGTTGACCCGCGTCCAGCCGTCGACGACCCGCACGCCACCGACGTCGGTGAAGCCCGAAAAGGGCGTGTCGGCCAGGCAGCCCTCCAGGACGCCCTCCACGGCTGATACACAATCCGTTTGCCCGGCCGGATAGGATGTGATGTTGCTCAGCAAGTCGTAAAAGAGGTGCCGGGCGTAGGCGGTCACGCCGTCGTCGCGCAGTTCGACTTTGTGGATGCGGAACAGTTGGTCGGACACCACCCACGCGGGCGCGACGGCCTCGATGGCGGCGGGATCGTCCGGCCAGTCCGCGGTCAGCTTGTACTGCAGCGCGGACGCCATGACCCAGCCGTAGTAAGCCGAATCCCTCCACAGCCACCGACCCTTATGCCGGTACCGCTTGCGCGTGGTGAAGACGGCCTTGTACCGGGCCGCGCCCTTGAGCACGATCGCCAGTTCCGTGCCCGCCGGCAGGTTCTTCTTGCGCGTGCGATTGCCCTTCTCATTGTAATAGAGGTTCCGTTGCGCCTTGGTCGTGCCGGTGCGGATCGTCCACACCTCGTGCGCGGTGACCAGCACCCCCTCCGGCGTGATCGGCGGCACGGTGCGCACCGGCACGTCGCACTTCAAAATGTAGTCGTTCTGGAGAAACGCCCAGCGCCCGGCTTCGTCGATGGGGTGCGCGAGCACGATCTCCGAGAGGTCGTTTCGAGCCTCGGTGTGCACACAGGATGTGGGCGTGAGCGCGCCGCACAGGCCCATGGTGTCGAAGTCCTCGGCGTCGGGAGAATAGATGTATACCTCGCCCATCAAAGCGTCCTCCAGTTGGGGGTGATTGTGATGCGGGACACGCTCCCTGCCCAGGAGACGGCCGATGACCCCACCGGCAGCGTCGGCCAGCCGTCGCCGGTCAGCGAGCCGGTCAGGTTGACGCCCTCGCGGTACGCCAGCCGCTGGGGCACGTCAATGGTGATCGAGGACGCGAGGCCCGCAATCCCCAGCGTCACGTCGCCCACGGTCAGATCCACGTCGCCCGACCCCTCCACGGTGATCACCGGCTCCGCGAACACCGTGCCCTGGTTCACGACCGGGCCGGGCGCGGTCAGCACGATGTCCGGGAATCCCAGCAGATACAGGAACGGCTGGCAGCGAAAGTTGACGGTGAATCTGCGATGCGCGCGCCCGCGCATGACCGTCTCGAAGTCGAGCTGGTTGCTGACGCGGGCGTGATGGTAGCCGGCGGGCCGGTTCCCGAACATCACGAGGCCGGGTCCGTGCAGCCAGGCGGAGAACGCGGGAATGGATGCGGGGTTCGGCGCGATGCATTCACAGGGGGCGATGAATTCGTCGTAGACGCATTCGCCCTCCGTGATCGTCAGGGCGCCGCTGCGCCCCGGCACCACTTGGGTCATGACGCGCTCCCTGGGCCGGGCGATGGGCGGGTGTGTCAGCACATGGATGCCGTAGTCGGTGCACCGCACGCCGTTCCAGGCGAACCAGT
>NZ_JBISDI010000076.1:0-2355 GCF_051162045.1 Anaerozeibacter quisquiliarum | reverse complement strand
CAACGGCCAAAGATTCCAGGGAAAAAGCTTCGGATTTCCATTCTACATTGGGGGTGTGCATCATTCCGCGCTCTGGTGCTGGGATTATATGGGCAGGGAAATAACCTGTGAGCCGGATCGTGTATTCCTGCAAAATCTCTCGAAAGAATGCCATATCCGGCCTCATTTTGAAGGCAAAGAGAAAGACCCGCCGTATTTGACGAGTCTTTTTCCGGAACTAATGTCCCAGTCTTTGCTCCGGTTAGGCTTAACCCAACTTTGAAAACGGGCAAGCTCACGGCGAAAATGAGGGATGCGCTTCCGGTATGCCTGCTGGTAGAAGGCAAGGAGATCAAGCGGTACAAGAACATTGAAATCCCAGATGAACTAGTAGCTGGACTGCTTTCTCAACTAGACTTAGTATTGCTTAACTATATCCGATAGAACATTCAGTAATTCACGAAATCTGCCAAAGTCAATCTGCGCGTAATTTTGAGAGACATATCGAGAAAAAATCTCCTTACCATAACATCGATTGATATCATACTCATCTTTTAGACAAAGAACTTTTCCTTCAAGTTGATACTCACGGGTTGCCTGATCAAATAAAAATTCAATTTCACATTCTGGCATATCATCAACAAGAGGATTAGTTGCCAAATATAAGTTGCTATTTTGAGCCAACCGCGTATACAGTTGCTTTTTCAAGGCGTCCTTCTCCGCCTTATTAATCTTATCGTGTATTAAGAATTTGGATAGAGGTCTTTTTCCGGTTATCTGTTCGTTATCAAACAACAGTATAACGGGATGTTTGGGGGAAGAACCATCAAGTTTTGAGAACATCGCATAGTAGTTGGGGAACCCCTCTATTCCACCAACATAATAGTTAAAGATGTTTTTCAGCGTATCAGCACCGTCAGAATTTACGTTCAAAAAATAGGATAACCGCTTGGACTTTCGGAGAAAAGATATTTTGTAACAAAACTTCCCATGGGCATCCTTTGTGATGAGATTTGGATATTCCAAATAGAGCTTCTTAAGCGCGGCCTTTAAATATCTTATATCTGTCTTCCCCTCTGTAACAATCAAAGGTTTGGAGTTGGCGTAGAAGTATCTGTAAAATAGAAACCTTTTAAACTGATTCTCTCTGCTGCTGAAATGCCAAAAACCATGCTTTTTTCCGTCTATTTTGTTGTTGTAATGGTCAAGTTGATCAATAAACGAAAATCGACCATCAAGTTGGGCGATGGTTCCTTCAGTTCCGTCTATTTCGAAGCAACCTTTCGAATACAGATGATGCGCCATCGCACGTGTTTGCTTATAATAATCGGAGTCGACATTTGCCTTCTGATTTACCACAAGTCCAGTAACCTTTTGTTTTGAATCTCGGAGGGACATTCGAGTCTTCTGATGGTTGATTGTAAAGCCGGATTTGCATATCTCGGATTCTATGTCGTGCATGAAGGCTTCTTTGCGCTCGGTAAATGCACGATCATTCGTAGAAAATGTCATGTCATCAGCGTATCTTGTATAATCAAGTTTATAGCGTTTTGCGATTTTTAAGATACGCATATCGAGAATATGACAGATTAGGTTGGTAATAATTGGAGAACTTGGCGCGCCTTGAGGCAGATGTCCTTCGTGGCATGTCAATTGCGCAAGTATAATTGCAACATCATGAGGAAGAGAAAAGTCCTTATTCTTTTCGAAGTATCCAACCACTCGCCCAAAGTGGATTGACTCAAAAAAATGCTCAAGGTCCAAATTCAGAACGAGATATTTGTTTCGATGAATGTGAGCGTTCGTTATGATATTCTTTTTCTTCTCAAAAGCGTGAGAGATATTTTGCCGTATGTTGCGTTCAGTACGAATAGCCTTTTGATATTCCCACAATCTATTTGCGAGACGAGACTGTATGATTTTCAATTCATCTACGGATGCATGTATTTGACGATTCCCGCCAGTTTTCTTGGGAATTTGAAAAGATCTGTAGAAAGAATCGGTTTTTTTCTTGTAGAGCACATACGTTAGGTGACTTCTTTTGATTTTGAGGAAATCTGCCAAGTCATCTCTGGACTGTATATCGCAAAACTTCTTCATGAGTCACCTCTTTAGTAAAATGGACGTGTGGTTACTCATTACGCGTAGAAGGCGCAAAAGGTTTTCATATGCGCCGAGAAGTTGATGAGAGCTAAGTCCCCACCATTTTTGTCAACGCTTGCGAAGCACAAGCTCAGAATCTAACCACACGTCCATATTCATTATAGCCACCATCCATGAATTTATCAAGCGTGTTTGTAAGTTTCAATATCCGAGCACGCTAAAGTTCGCCCAAGGGCAATCCGCTGATCACCCAAGTCGAAAAGCTATATTTTT
>NZ_JBISDI010000075.1:0-2626 GCF_051162045.1 Anaerozeibacter quisquiliarum | reverse complement strand
TGTGAATGTCAACGAAAATCTGAGCCAAGTGCTAAGCAATATTTGAGCCATTTTTGTGAACGAATACTTGAGCCACCAAGAGTAAAAATGACAGCGAATACTTAAGCCACGTGTGAATGAAACTTGGGGCACCTCTGCCCTTGACTCAGCCTCCTTTTGCTCGGTATAATCATGGTGCTTTACTCGTTCACAGGATACGGCAACGCTGGAGAGCGACCGGAGCGGTGTACGAGGTTTGCGGGAGGGCGGCATCACGGTGTCGCTTTTCTCGTTGCGCGAAGCGCGCTGCCCTCCTGGAAACGAATGCGCTAAACTCCGGGGTCTGGGGCAGAGCCCCAGGGGCTACAGGTTTGCGTTGGCCTGTGCGATGAGAAGCCGGAAGGATGGACCGCTCATATCCAGAACGTGGGAACGGAAGGTCAGGCGATCAACTAGAGCCGAGACCATCGTGCTGTTTTCAAACAGCTCCGTCCAGCGAGAAAACGGCAGATTTGTCGTGACAATGGTGCTGGACCGTTCACTGCGTTCGGAAATGACTTTAAAGAGCAGCTCGGATTCGTATTTGTTGAAGCTCATGTAGCTGAGTTCGTCCAGGATCAGCAGATCCGTCTTGTCCAACAGACGCCCAATACGTCCCAGTTGGTAAGCGTCGCGGGCTTCCGTCAGCTCTGTGGACAGGCTCCCGGCATTCTTAAATAACACCCGGTATCCCTGCAGGCAGGCTTTCAGGCCAATGGCAATGGAAATATGGGTTTTGCCCCTGCCGGGATTCCCAATCATGACGATGTTCTTGTGCTCATCAATGAATTTGCATGACGCTAATTCCTGTATGAACACCGGCGACACGCTTTCGTTCAGCTGGGAGAAATCGAAGTCATCCAGCGTCTTCTGGTAAGGGAAAGCCGCCGCTTTGAGCCGCCTACGATTCTGGTTCTCTTGCCGGGCGTGGGTTTCAGCCATGAGCAAATCCAGTAGCAAATCGCTGAAATCCGCCCCGGATTTGGCCTGTCGCAGAATATCCATGTAACTCGAAAATGTGGGCATCTTCAGTTGCTTTGCCAACAGCTTAATCTGTTCTTCTCTGAGGTCAATCATGAGACAGCGACCACCTTTCCATACAGGGAGTCGTATGCCTCAAGATTCACTGGCGGAACAGAGACTGTGTCCTCAACGGAGGGCTGGTCTTTCCTGGGGACAACGCCGGCCATGATTGCAATGTAGCCCACTTCAAGGCACTGGCTGAGCATCTCCACAATCTCTTTGGATGTGAGCTCCTGGCATTCCAGCCAGTCAATGAACTCAACTGGGACCGCGTTCTGCACAGGCCGGGCGTAACGGATAGCGCGTCCTTTCTGCGCGAGAATCGGGAGATAATGCTGCATATCCAGCGATTCATCTTTACGGCCAAAGAGCCGGTTATGGCGGGCTATCATCGTGCCTTCAATCCAAACCTCCACATGGTTGGGATAGGCCTTCACCGTGGTCGCTTTGCCGCGGTATTTGCAGGGGACAGAGTAGTGATTTGTCTCGAACAGAACCGTGGAATACCGACCAACGCGGGGATACACCTTCTTTGAGATGTCCGGCGTATAACGCGGCATGGGCTGCAAAGCCGCCCGGTCTTCTTCCAGCATGACGCCAACCTTGTCTGGGCGTCCCTCAATCTGGTGATTCAGATACTGCGTGCATTTCGCCAGCAGCTTTGCATTCAGCTCTTCCAGACTCTTCACTCGCGGCAGCGGGACGCAAACGTTGCGCCGGATGTAGCCCACAAGGTTTTCTACCAGTCCCTTTTCATTACCGGAGGCGGGATTGCAGAAAACCGGCTCGAAGCTGTAGTGTGCGGCAAGCTGGCTGTAATCATCCTGGGCGGCTGCCTGAGCCCCAAACCCACTCTTCACTGCGACCCTGGCATTGTCGAAGATGAGTCGCCGGGGAACGCCGCCGAAGTATTGAAATGTACGGATAATGGCGTCCAGAAAGCTCTCCAAGTTCTGCCGTTTGTAGGCAACGACGTAAGGCGCACAGCTGTGGCACAGGCGGGCACAGAAGAGATTGACCTTTTCTTTCTCACCGTCCATGAAGAATGTGGCCTCCCCCCAATCGATCTGCACCGCGTCTCCTGGCGCAAACCGAAGGGGGATGAACACTTGACTGATTTTCCGCGCCGCCCTCATGTCATGCACAAGGTTGCGCACGGAGGATTCGCTGCCGGTGAAGCCACCCTCTTCTACGAGCCGCTGGTAGATGCGGCGAGCTGTATGACGTTGTTTCTTGATGTTGACGGCATCATCTTCATCCAGACAGCCTTGCACAAACTGAACCACTCCGGGCGTCATGACAGTTGCGTCACGGTTGTAGGGCTTGTGATCCCACGGAACATTGGCTCCTTCCCAGTATTTCTTCACTGTGTTCCGCGAAATACCCAGCCGCTTCGCCGCTCCGCGCTGGCTGGTCACGCCCTCCAACTGCAACCGACGAATTTCCTTGTAGACATCCAAGGTTGTAACCACCTTTCAACGCCCCTTCCAATAGTCCTGTGACTATTGTAGAGCAAATAGTCGGGTGGCTCAATTATTCGCTGGCATTCTACCGAAAGTGGCTCAAGTCCATTTTAGCATTTACA
>NZ_JBISDI010000074.1:0-2701 GCF_051162045.1 Anaerozeibacter quisquiliarum | reverse complement strand
CCTTCCATCGCCCGGTAGACCCGGAGAACTTCGGCTCCTTCAGGCAGCTGCGCAAGTACCTGCGCCCATTGCTGTTCGGTCATGGCTGCGTCCTTCCTTTCCGGCGGCAGCCTCGGCTCAGCCGAAGCACACCGCGCCGTCCTTGTGGGTAAGGGTTTCGGGCTCGCCGTCCACCGGCTCGCAGTTTGCGGCGGAGGCGATCCAGCGGGTGCCGTCGTTGTAGAAGGGGCGGAGGATGGGGTCGCCGGTCACCTCGTGGAAGCCGGCCACCTTGGCGAGGATTCCGAAGTTACGGACCGTCTGGCCCAGGCGAAGCGTGTTGGTCATGGGGAAAACCTCCTTGGGAAGTGGTGTGTGCCTTTCGGCACGTACATAATCGCTCTCTTCGGACACATGATCAAGATATGTGTTGGATAACTCTGCACTGCAAGGTTTTCCCTGATTTTGGCCGCGGAATTTGTGTGCTTCAGCCTGTGTCCCCGGTCAGGATCAGCTGCGCATAGGCCCGGCGGTCGCTCTCGATGAAGTCCACCAGTTCGTAAAACCCCTTGTCAAACGCGATGCGTTGAACGGCGTGGGTATCCAGCATGTTCACCTGCCCCTCCGCGCGCACCGCCAACAGCTGCTCCATGACCTTTTCAGGAACGGACGGGACTTTATCGATCCGATCCACGCCGTACACCGCGCCCAGGGTGACGCCCGTCCGCCATTTCACGAAAACCGTCGCGGTGTCGTCTATGTCCGTCACCTCGCCCAAAGTCCCCGGCGGAATCTCCGTGTAGGGGTCGGAGATGGACACGCACCGCACCGTCGTGCCAATGGGGTACGCCCGGCGCACCTCCTCCACCTGGCGCTTATCGGGAAAGGTCATCGTCCGCCGCCTCCTTCCGCTGCCCGTCCTTCCAGGCAGAACTGCCCGATAGGTTTGAAAGCAGGATTTCCCGCGCGGTTTTGTATTCATCCCCGATCATCCCGATGGACAAGAGGAAGCACCTCAGGCTGTAACGAGGGTTCTCTGGAACCGCCCTTTCTTTTGCCGTGACGCGCTTCTTCTGGAGCGCCGCCTTGCACAGAAGGCTCACCAGCGCAGCGTAGGCCTGGGCGTGGTCGCCGTCCGTCCTTTGGAACCACGGAAACCGGATGGTCTCTTCTCCCACCTGGATTGGCAGCTCTTCCGCGCCCAGCGCCAGCTTCAGAAGCGGCGCCTTGGCGGCCACCATCCGGGTGAGGTTGGTGAGCTTCTCCGGGGTGAAACCTTGGAGCGGCACCTCGATGATGAGGCGGTCGGGTTCGTCCGGTTCATCCGCTTGGGCGGCATCCGCTTCTTCCGCCCAGGCTTCCGTCTGTTTCAGCATCTCCGCCGCGAGCGGCTCGCCGGGGTCGGCGTATCGCCCGGGGCTGTGTGGGTCGATGTCCGGCTCCACGCCCTCGTATTCCTCGCCGATTGGTTCGAAGCCGTGCGCCGCCCGGAGCGTCATGACCAAATCCCGGTCGTCCGGGCCGGTCAGTTCGCCCGTCTTGGAGAGGATGAAGTCTCCGATCTGGTAGTTCGCACTGGGCATCCCCAGATATTGGGTCGGCGCGTTCAGCGCGCTGCTGACGGCCCCGGCTAGGGATTTGCGCCGCTCGCCCGTGACCCCGAAGTTGATTTTCATGTTCGTGCCCTCACGTGGTTGGATTCCGGCGGGCCGTTGGCCCCTCCGGTAGGCACATATTCGCTCCAGTCGTCCACAGATGCAAGATAAGCTTCTGTGTTGTTTATGCTCCAGTGCCCGCTCATTGCGCCCGGTGCCATTCCCTCAGGAACTGGATGGCGTCCCCAAATCCTGCCCGGTAATAGTACCGCGTTTCCTCGCCCGACTGGACGCTGAACGCGTTCTCCAACGCCCGCAGGAGTGGCCGCTGTTCCTCTGAAAGCGCCGCCACCAGCCGTTCCTTCTGTTCCTCTGCCTCCGACACCGCGTCCGTCACCGCCGCCGGCGCGTCCGCGCCCAGGTCATTGATTCTCTGGGTGATGAATTCCTCCATGGCCGCTTTCAGTTTATTGTCCATAACCCCGCCCGCCTTTCTTTGGTTTGGTCTATTGATCCCTCAAAACGCGGGACGGAGCAAGGCGGGTAGGGCGTCTTTCCGGATAAATCCGCGCGTTCTATGGCGCGCTCATGACTTCAGACGCGAGCAGGATTTTGCCATCCCGCTCCACGGTAACGCCATCTTCTCCATAGCTGTCGATCCAGCGGCGCACCGCGGCGGACGCAAACTTGGGGTCAAGCTCCATCCCAAAGCAAACGCGGTTCAATTGCTCGCAGGCGATGCCCGTCGAGAAGCTCCCCGCAAAGGGCTCGTACACAATGGCGTTCGCCTGCGTCGAGCAGGTCAGCGGATACGCCATCAGGGGTACGGGCTTCTGGGTGCTGTGGTATTCCGACTTCTTTGGCCGGTCGAACTTCCACACCGTCGTCTGCTTGCGGTCGGCATACCAGGCGTGCTTCCGGGTGTCCTTGAAGCTGTACAGGCAGGGCTCGTGCATCTGCTGAAAATCTCCGCGGCCAAGGACCAGCGAATCCTTGACCCAGATGCAGGTTGTGCTATAATGGAATCCGGCGGCGACGGTCGCGTTGTAAAAGTTGACCTTCTCGCTGTCCGAGTGGAAACAGTAAAAGGCCCCGCCGTCGGCGAGGTGTTCATATACGAGTTGAAA
>NZ_JBISDI010000073.1:0-3399 GCF_051162045.1 Anaerozeibacter quisquiliarum | reverse complement strand
GAACCATGATGCAAGCTACCGCAAAGACCGGCCCGGCCAAGCCCGTGGGCACCACGGGCCGCAAACGCAGCATGCTCCCCGTCCACATCGTGCTGATCCTGGGCGCGATCACGATGATCTTCCCGTTCTACTGGATGGTCGTCACCTCGTTCAAGACGATCGGCGAATCGCTGCTGATCCCGCCCACGATGTGGCCGAGCAGCTGGGCGCTGACCCAATACCAGGAAGTGCTGCGCACACTGCCGATGGGCAAGCTCTACTTCAACACGATGCTGCTGATCGTGTTGCGCATCGCCTGCGCGGTCGTGTTCAGCTCGATGGCCGCGTTCGCGTTCGCCAAGCTGCGCTTCCCGTTCAAGGGGCCGCTGTTCTTCATCGTCATCACCCAGATGATGCTGCCCCCGCAGGTGTTCATCATCCCGCAGTACCTGCAGCTGAGCAAGATCAACATGCTGAACAGCCACTTCGCGCTGCTGTACCCCGGTCTGGTCAGCGCGTTCGGCACCTTCTTCCTGCGCCAGTTTTACCTGTCGCTGCCGGGCGATCTCAGCGAGGCCGCGATGATCGACGGCTGCAACGTGGGCCAGACGTTCGTGAAGATCCTGCTGCCGCTGACCAAGACGGCGCTGATGGCGCTGGCGGTGTTCACCGCGGTGTTCGCCTACAGCGAGATGATGTGGCCGCTGGTCGTCAACATGAAGGTGGACATGATGACGCTCTCCGCGGGCATCAGCTCGCTGCAGGGCCAGTACATGACCAAGTACCCGCTGCTGATGGCGGGCTCCGCGATGGCGATGATCCCCATGCTGGTTTTGTATCTGTTCTTCCAGAAGCAATTCATCGAAGGCATCGCGCTCACCGGCACCAAGGCGTAGCGCGGCCGAAAAGGAGTTAAGATGGGACGGAAATTTGCGTTTATCGGCGCCGGCAGCTTCGGCTTCACGCGCGGCCTGATCCGGGACATCCTGAGCTTCCCGGCGCTTCAGGACTGCGAGCTCGCGCTCATGGACATCAGCCCCGAGCGGCTTAAGCATATCAAGACGGCGGTCGAGCGCATCATTTCGGCCGGCAAGTACCCGGCGCGCGTGACGGCGACGCTCGACCGCGAAGAGGCGCTTAAAGGCGCGGATGGCGTGATCTGCACGATCCTCGCAGGCGACGTCGACGTGTGGCAGCACGACATCCTGATCCCCAAGCAATACGGCGTGGACACCAATGTGGGCGACACGCGCGGCCCGAGCGGCATCTTCCGCTATCTGCGCACGGTGAACCCCATCATGGACATCGCGCGCGACATCGAGCGGCTGTGCCCGAACGCCGTGTTCCTCAACTACACCAACCCGATGGCCATGCTCTGCCGCACCGTGCAGGGCGAGATGCCGCACCTGGTCACGAGCGGGCTATGCCACAGCGTGCAGGGCACCGCCGCGATGCTGGCCAACTGGATCGGCGCGGACATGAAGGACATCAGCTACACCTGCGCCGGCGTCAACCATCAGGCGTTCTATACCAAGTTCCAGTGGAAGGGTGCGGACGCCTACCCGCTGATCCGCAAGGCGATCACCGAGCGCGAGGAGGTCTACAACGAGGAGATCGTGCGCAACGAGATGTACCTGGCGCTGGGGCTCTACCCGACCGAGTCCTCGGGCCACAACAGCGAGTACAACGCCTGGTTCCGCAAGCGCCCCGACCTGATTGAAAAGTACTGCATCCACGGCACCGGCTGGAATCCGGGCGCGTACGCCTATATCCTGAACGAGTACCGCAACCGCGAGACCACCTGGAAGGGCGAAATCGAGAACTGGCTCAAGGAGGAGCCGGAGCTTCAGCGCGGCGAGGAATACGCGGCCTACATCTTCAACGCCCTGCTCGGCGACCATACGCTGTTCGAATTCAACGGCAATGTGCGCAACTTCGGCCTGATCGACAACCTGCCCCAGGGCGCGTGCGTCGAGGTGCCTGTGCTGGCCGGCAAGAACGGCCTCGCGCCGATCCGCGTGGGCGCGATGCCGCCGCAGTGCGCATTGCTCAGCGGGATCTCCGCGCAGATCGAGGAGATGGTGGTCGAGGGCAGCCTCGCGGGCGACAAGGAGATGATCTACCGCGCGATCTGCTTCGACCCGCTGACGAGTGCGGTGCTGTCGCTGAGGGAAATCCGGGACATGGTGGACGAGATGTTCAAGCAAAACGAGGATTGGCTGCCGCAGTTCGGATAGGGGTGGCCCCCAAATTCCCCTCCTCGGAGGGGCGGGGCGGTAACCCGATTGCAGAACTTGTGAGGCTTGAGCGGCGGATTAAACGGGTCTGTTCCAGATTTTGTGGAAAGTCCAAAGCTGCGGTAGAATAAAACAGCATGGAGAAAATCTGGGACAGACCATTGTATCACGGTACTGTTCGTCAAGGCCGGGTAGTATTTGCTTCGCAAATCTCCACCCTTCCCTTGACGAACGGCCACCTCGGTTTTTTGCCCTCGAGGTGTAACCTATGTTTGACGCCCGTACAACACCGCCGTCGATTCACACAAATTGCCCATTGACAACCGAAGTCCGATCATTTATAATGTTTTATGCTGCTTCGGCTCTCGCGCAACACGCCGCGAAGCTCATACGGAGGGATATCGAAGTGGTCATAACGGGGCTGACTCGAAATCAGTTTGCGCGCAAGCGCACGTGGGTTCGAATCCCACTCCCTCCGCCATCTAAAGGGACATTAGTTCCGGAAAAAGACTCGCCAAATACGGCGGGTCTTTCTCTTTGCCTTCAAATATGGGGCTGATATCGCCCTACTGTGGGCATATCCTGCAGGAATACACGCTTCGGCGTTCACCGATAGAATAACTCTCCGAGCCGTCTGCACCAATCCGCGGAATGATGCACACACCTTGCGTATTTATAGGAAGGAATTTCCGAAATTGGGCATTTTTTCTCGCCTGGGTGCACCATTACACACCATCAAAATGGTGTTTAGCCTAACCATCTTCATTGCGCTTCTGGCCGCATTCCCGGTCTTCCACAGCCCTTTTCTGCTTCATGCTGTAGTGTGTTGACTTCCGGTTTGTGTTTCCATCAGCATCCATGGCGACATTGGATCGCCGGGCGCGTTCGCGCTGAACCTGCTCGAACCGGAAATCCGTACAGAGAAAATCGGGAGCGTGTTATTCGGGGACCACGGCGTAATCGTCCGTGAGCGAATCCATACGGGCTTTTAGCTTCCTTTGAACCGGGTAATGCCCGCAGAGCCAATAAAAATATGGCTCTTTGTCAACCGTAGGGGTGCGAAGGAAAGCAGTGCAAAATGCGAGCGCGGGCATTATGAAAGTTAGGCATGCCGAAGGTTGCACGCTTGAGTGCTTTGGTCGCGTTGTTCACGCCTTCGGTAAAGGCGTTGGTATAGGGGCAA
>NZ_JBISDI010000072.1:0-3519 GCF_051162045.1 Anaerozeibacter quisquiliarum | reverse complement strand
CCAAGCGGACATTAACGATCTTCGGCGGTTCTACGACGACTACAAGAGTGATATGCAAGGCTTCATTGACTTGCTTCGGGAAAACCTGACCGAGGTCTACCCAAAAATCAGCACCAAGGAATACGAGGACAAACTTGCTCTTCTGGAAAAGCTGGTGGAGCGTAATCTGCAAAAGATAGCTGACAAAATCAAGGAGCCGTCCTTAATCGCCGCCCTCGACAATAATGCCGTAAAGACCGTCCGCGAGGAACTGAACGCCCTGATTGAGGGCTTCAACAAACAGATTCAAACAAACAACGACATAGTCGGTGCGAAGCGTGACAAGAAGAATGAGTGCATCGAGAATGTTTGGCAACTTATTGCATTCACGCTTCAAACAGAAATATCGGATTACAGGACGCGGCGCAAGGCTCTTGACGACGAAGTAGCTTCCCTCACTAGGCTAATCACCGACGGCGACAAGGCGGCGCGAGCTTTAGGGCAGGAGATCGCCGAACTCAATAAAAAAATCGTCAGCACCGCCCCGACCATGAAGAGCATCAACGACCTGCTTCGTGATTCAGGTTTTCAGGGTTTTTCCCTGCGTGAGAAGCGTGGGCATCCGAATGTTTATGAAGTGGTTCGCCAAGACGGGCAAGTTGCTGAAAAGCTCAGCGAGGGCGAACGGAACTTCATAGCCTTTCTGTACTTCTATCACCTCGTGCGCGGCGGACACGCTGACACCGACGTGAGCAAGGATAAAATCGTTGTAATCGACGATCCGGTTTCCAGCATGGACAGCAGCGTTCTTTTCATCGTAAGCACCCTCGTTCGGGAGATGGTCGAGGTCTGCCGCAATAACGCCGACTACTTGGACAATCAAGTCGAGGGCGATTACATCAAGCAGATTTTCATCCTGACCCACAATGTCTACTTCCACAGGGAGATAACCTACAACCAGACCCACCGCTACAGATGCGTGTCGTTTTACACGGTCAGCAAGGCGAGCAATAACTCGACGATTCGGCTCTGCACCCGTCAAAGTCAGAAGGTGCCTACTGAGCAGGAGAATTTCAACCCCGTACAGAATTCCTACGCAGCACTTTGGAGCGAGTACCGTGAAGTGGACACCTCAATTCCGCTGATGAACGTCATACGCCGTATTCTGGAATATTATTTCATGCAGCTTTGCGGCTACGACGGCATAGATATTCGCAAACGGGTCCTGGACGAGCATAGAGACAAGTTTATTGAACTGGTGGAATGCGGACAACCCGACTACACGAAGTATCACCTCGCATCGGCGATGCTGTCCTACATCAGCGCAAATTCCGTTGGTTTCAGCGACGGATTGAACTATGTGGACGACTGCGCCGACATCCATCTATACAGGACGGTCTTTAAACTGATTTTTGAAGCCCTACAGCAGGAACAGCACTACAACATGATGATAGGCGAGGAAGCGGAATGATTTCCGTATATAACGTAATAAGTACTCTATCGGAAGGGAGGTCTTTTCATGGCGGCAAGAATTGACGCAACTATTAATAAAGAAACCGTCAGCTTCATTTGTACGAGGATTGGTATCACAACTGCTTTCCTCGCACAAAGAACTGGGCTTGCCGAGGATAAGGTTGGCTCATGGCTTGATGTTTCAAGCGATGCTTACCCAACCTTAAATCAGGCAAAGGCTCTCGCAAAAGTCCTGAAAATCCCGTTTGCTGGTCTGTATATGCATAAAGACAACCTTCCGATCAAACAGTTACCTTTGCTGCGCAATTTGCGAAGATTGCCAGAAGCGTTATCCGACAGCAGTTCGTTGAATCTGGCGGTTGTCGAACTGATTCGTTATCATGATTTCCTGACATCGGCTGAATCTGAGTTGAAAATCACTACCTCGCCATTGGTTCTACCTTCAATTCCTGATATGGCAAGCGCAGCGGTGTACGCGAGACAAATTAGAGCTTTTTACGGACTGGAATTGAACAAACAGTTTAAGCTGCAGTCTGCCCGTCAGTTTTATTTATATATTCGCCAGCAGATTGAAAGTAAGGGCATCTTCGTTCATTGTTTTACTGGTGTTGATGTTGAAGTAGCACGAGGCATCTCCATTTTCAATGAAACCACGCCAATTATCGGAATCAACGATAATGACCGTTATCCGGCAAAGACGTTTTCCATCATCCACGAATTAGTTCATATCTTGAAAAAGCAGTCCACACTGTGCAATGAGATGTTTGCTTCGTTCTCAGAGCAGGACGAGGAAGTGTTCTGTAATGCTGTTGCCGGTGAGGTGCTTGTGCCGGCAGCTTCATTCAACATCGTTTTATCCGCACAAAATATAACCAGTTTCAGCGTGGATACCATTGGAGCTATTGCCAAGAGATACAGCGTCAGTAAAGAGGTCATCACTCGGAGACTGTACGATACGAGGCGAATTTCGAAGGATGAGTACGACACTTATGCTAATGAAATCAGACAGAATTTTGAGAATGAAAAACAAGCACAGAAAATTGCCCGGCAGGAAGGCAGGGCTCCCCAAATTGCAAAATTGCCATCCCGCGAAGCGGTTGACAAAACAAGCCCAACAATTTGCAAAGTGTTGCTTCTTGGATACAGTGACGGCTATTTTAGCAAACAGGAGGTATCGGGGCTACTCGGAATAAAAGAGAAGCACATACCTAAATTCTTGACGGAGGTGGCGAAATGGTGACGCTCACTTACGGAGAACAATATACGCTGATACCGCCTTCGTATCGCTACATAATCGACACCTGTTCGATTCTTTCCCAAAAGGCAGACGAACCTCACCGTCGTACCGTATACAGCACATTGTGGCAGAACATCGACGAAATGATAAAGTCGAAAACGATAGTCATCTGCTCTGAGATAGAGGATGAAGTTGAGGATGATGCGTTAAAGTTATGGCTTCAACAGAACGGGTGCGAGGTCTTGTCTGTAGACGCAGTAGTTCAGCAGAATGTGACGAAAATTGTAAATGAACATCCAGAATTGCTGAGCTTTTCAAACATGAAGTCATCTGGCGACGCATTTCTCATTGCCACCGCCATGACGTATCATATCGCCGTGATTACAGAAGAAAATAAGGACTCGCCGAAAAAAATCCCGAAGATATGCTCGTCGTACAGCATCCCGTGCTTTAATGTGACCGAATTGGCTGAGCAGGAAGGCTGGACATTCTAATGTAAAAATGGAAACCCATGGATGCCAGCATAACCCGGCATTCATGGGCGTTTGGTATTTTGTCCATAAGGCGTGCCTGCATCGGCATAGACGCCCGCATAGCGCCATCCAGGGTTTCTCTGGATCTTCTCGCTGTAATAGCTCACCTGCGCCGACAGCGAGTGGAGCATGGTATCCTTTTCCAGCGACACCCGGGCGTATGCCGCCACATTCATGAGGCGCGGCGGCTGGGGCAGCGCCGGGTTCAGTTTCCGTATGATTCGGGCCATTGTCAACCCCTCCCTTCGACTGTCTGTGTTATAGGAAGGGTCGCGGAAAGACAAGGCTTTTCATGGC
>NZ_JBISDI010000071.1:0-3773 GCF_051162045.1 Anaerozeibacter quisquiliarum | reverse complement strand
ATGCACATGGAAATGTACAAGGAAGCGTTCAGGGGTTTGGATACTCAGACCCAGGCAATAGCTCTGCGATTCCTGGAAAGCTCTCTAGTGCCCAGGAAGACCATCAATGCGGCCGTGAGTGTCTACGGTCTGAAGCACTACCTTCAGAGTGCCACCGGCCTCTACTTGACGCTGGAGGAATTCGCAGGCGCGCTGCTGCACGCTGGGTTCCGGGTCAGGATCGGTCCTTACGGCTTATACACCAATTACTCCAATCGCTCACCGGTACTCCGCAAAGATAGCGGATGCCGGTGTGTTTAGTTCAGAGCGCGCCAAGCGTTCAGAAAGAAGGAATCATGGACAAATCCCGATATTTACGAATCTTTCGTTCCCGGCTTGACCCCGTCCGCGATATGGTCGTTGACTACCTGCCCGCTTTTCTGGAACGGCGGGACACGCTCAACCTAGATTTGACTGTGGAACAGCTCCGCCAGCATTGCGAACATTGCATTGGCCACAGCGTCCCGCTGAAGTTCTTCATCGGAACTTTGCTGTACGACAACTATCAGGTGTATGAAAGGGATGGCCAGTTTTATGCCGGGCTGTCGAAGCGCTCACCCATTTTCAAGCTGATGCGCGGTGTGGACAAGCACTCCAAGGACCCTGCCATCCGGCGCATCCTGACCTGGTATGGCGAGCATGCCCTTATACCGGTAGGACTACCCTTGCTCCCTGAGAGCTGGGCTCTCTGAATCTCTACGTTGGATTTACAACGTAGCGGGCATCCCCCTTCGCGTGAATTTTCGCGCTTTCAAATAGGGGGATAGGCCCACTTCCTCGCCCGGATACCGACACGCTCCAATGGGAGCATGTCGGTTTTTGTATCTCAACACCAGATTACACCCCGCAATGCGGGAAACTTAAGGAGGAGACCTCATGAACAACCAACTTCTGAACCTTCTCACCAAGCGCGCCCAGGCATGGGACATGGCCAAGGCGTTCCATGCATCCAAGAGCGAGACGGATGGTTGCATGTCCAAAGAAAACGCAGCCATCTACGACCGAATGGAGGCGGACGTTTTCGAACTCACTCGGGAGATCGAACGGATGAATGCCGCGGAATCGCGCCCTGAAGCAGTAGAACCGCGCTCCCTCATGACCGACCGAATGGAGAAATGGCAGCACCTAGCCTCCAGCACCTACAACAGAGCTTTCTGGACCACCATCACCAAACGTGAGCCCGAGCGGACGGTCTTTGATGCGCTTACCGTTGGTGACGATGGCCACGGTGGATACCTCGTCCCCTCAGAGTTCGAGCGCCAAATCGTCGAAGCCCTGGCAGAGCAATGCATCATCCGGCAATACGCCACGACCATCCGGACCGACAGCGGAGAGCGCAGGATTCCGATTGTCACCGGAAAAGGCGCGGCGTACTGGACGCCGGAGGAGGGAGCCATCGTTCCTGCCGACGATACTTTCGATCAGATCTATCTCTCCTCCCACAAGCTGGGCACGCTGATCAAGGTTTCGGAGGAGCTGCTTAACGACGCGGCGTTTAATATCCCCGCCTACATCGCCGGCGCTTTTGCCCAGCGCATCGGCGTGGCCGAGGAGGAAGCCTTCCTGACCGGCGATGGTGTGCACAGGCCGCTTGGTCTCTTGAGCGACATCGGCGGCGGGGAAACGGGCGTCGTCACTCAGAGTGCCACCACGCTCACGATGGATGAGGTCATCGATCTGTATCATTCGCTGCGTGCCCCCTACCGGCGCAATGCGGTGTTCCTTATGAATGATCAAACAGCGAAGGCGCTTCGAAAAATCAAAAACGCCAACGATGAATATCTTTGGCAAGACAAGCTCTCGGGCGGTCTGAAGGATACGATCCTGGGCCGCCCCGTTCTTACCTCGGCGTTCATGCCGTGCATGGAGGCAGGAAAGAAGGCGATCCTTTTCGCTGACCTTTCCCAATACTGGATCGCCGACCGGCAGAACCGCTCTTTCAAGCGGCTCAATGAACTGTACGCCGCCACCGGGCAGGTCGGGTTCCTGGCATCCGAGCGCGTGGATGCCCGGCTCATTCTGCCGGAGGCAGCCAAGGTGCTCAAGATGCACGCTTAGAGGCATGCTGCCTGGGCGGCTTGGCTGACCATGACGCCCAGAAAAAAGTGGCGCAAAAACATTGTCGTTCCCAACATCGGGCGCAGGCCAAACAAATGGTCTGCGCCCTTCAATTTGAAATGCACAAAGCAAAATTGCACGATACAAAGCGCCAAAAGTCAATGCGCAAAGCGACACGCCATCACGGCCTCGGGCCACATCATGGAGGTGCGTATGACTTCATCCCAAAAGGCCCGTCTGCTTGAAATGCGGCAGGCGGGTATGAGCTTTGCTCAGATTTCCGCCGATCTCGGTATCTCAAAGAACACCCTCAAATCCTTCTGCCGCCGTGTAGATGCCGATATAGACGCCGCTGTGACATCCGCCTGCGCCCGTTGTGGGATTCATTTTGCTGCCAAGGGTAAGCGCCGGTTTTGCTCAGAAGGTTGCCGCTATGCTTGGAACTACTCCCACCGCATCCTAAGCGTCCACAATGCGGTCGAGAAGAAATGCGTGTGCTGCGGCAAGTGCTTCTTCAGGTATGCGTCCAGCCACCGCAAATACTGCTCCCGCGCCTGCTATATCGCAGACCGCTATGGCAAGGAGGGTTGTCATGACGGAAATGCGGTATAAGCAAAATCAGCGGTACTTGGCGGCCATCTCCGTGGCCAGTGATATGCTCGAGAGCGGCCTCATTGACGAGGCGGATTACTCGGCACTTGAGACAAAGTTTGCCGCCAAATACCAGCCTCTCTTTCGCTACGAAAAGCCTTGTCTTTCCGCGACCCTTCCTATAAGACAGACAGTCGAAGGGAGGGGTTGATATTGGCCCGAATCATACGGAAAATGAACTCCATGCTACCACTGCCGCCGCGCCTTCTGAACGTCGCGGCATACGCTCGGGTATCGATGGACAAGGACTCCATGCTGCACTCGCTGTCCGCGCAGGTAAGCTATTACAGCGACCGCATTCAGAAGAATCCTGGCTGGTGCTACGTTGGCGTGTATGCGGACAAAGCGCTGACCGGTACCAAGGCCGAGCGCCCGGAATTTCAGCGGTTGCTCGCCGACTGCCGGGCCGGGAAGATCGACATGGTGATCACCAAGAGCATCAGCCGGTTTGCCCGCAATACGGTGACGCTGCTGGAAACGGTTCGAGAGCTGAAGGCGCTGGGCGTGGACATCAACTTCGAGGAACAGAATATTCACTCCATGAGCGGGGATGGCGAGCTGATGCTTACCATCCTCGCTTCCTATGCGCAGGAAGAAAGCCGCTCGGTGTCCGAAAACTGCAAGTGGCGCATCCGCAAGAATTACGAGCGCGGGGCCGCCATACCGATTCTCACTTATGGATACTCCATTATCGAGGGGAAACCCGAGATCAATGCGGACGAGGCCGCGGTGGTTCGGATGATCTTTGAAAAGCACAATCAAGGCATGGGTCTGTGGGCCATCGCACAGGTGCTGGACTCCCTTGGCATCAAACCGCCTTATGCGCAGCACTGGGGGGCGCTCACCATTCGATACATACTCCGGAACGAACGCTATGTGGGGGATTTGCTTCTTCAAAAGACATTCATAGACGATCACCTGAAAAAGAAGAAGCGCATCAATCGGGGGGAGCTTCCGAAGTACTATGTGGCGGGCATCTACCCGGCCATCGTTTCCCATGATGTGTTCGAATGCGCGCGCCAGAT
>NZ_JBISDI010000070.1:0-3894 GCF_051162045.1 Anaerozeibacter quisquiliarum | reverse complement strand
AACGCCCGGAAGGAAGGCAAGTGGACCTACTACTCCATTCATCGAGAAGGCAGAGGAATGGCGATTAATCTGCTAACGCAGTTGACAGAAGTTACCAGTGACGAACCCGATTTCGACTGTCTGGAATGAGTTTCCCCTAAACCCGTTGCTGAAAGGAGATCATCAATGAAGGCAGTTATTGACAAGAGGAAGTGTGCCTCTGACAACCGTATTTGTAAGCCCATGAAGGAGTGCCCGGTTGGGGCCATCACATGGGTTGAAGACGAGGAAGAATTACTGGGTTCTCGAATGGAAATCGACCAGGATAAATGCAATGGCTGCGGGATATGCGTTCCGCTCTGCTGGGGCAACTGCATTGAGGTTAGTTAGGCAAGGAAGTTCTATTTGAATCATTATAGGGAAAGAGGTAACGAGCATGGAGTCCGAGAAGCGCCAAGATATGGGAATCTTTCAGAAGTATCTTTCGCTGTGGGTTGCCCTGTGCATGGTCGCGGGTGTACTGATCGGGAGGTTCTTGCCGCTCATCCCCCAATTCCTCAATCAGTTTGAATATGCGAAGGTGTCCATCCCGATGGCGATTCTCATTTGGTTGATGATCTACCCGATGATGATCAAGGTGGACTTTCAGAGCATCAAGAACGTTGGCAAGAATCCCAAGGGACTTTTTGTTACATGGATTACGAACTGGGTAATCAAACCGTTCACCATGTACGGTATTGCCGTCTTGTTCTTCTTTGTGATTTTCAAAGCGTTCATTACTCCCGAACTGGCTACTGAGTATTTGGCCGGAGCAGTGCTGTTGGGCGCAGCGCCCTGCACGGCGATGGTTTTCGTATGGAGCACGCTAACCCGTGGCAATCCTGCGTACACCGTGGTACAGGTGGCAACCAATGACCTCATCATCTTGGTGGCCTTCGTTCCCATCGTCAAGTTCCTGCTTGGCATATCCAACGTCGTAGTGCCCTGGGATACGTTGATTCTGTCGGTGGTGCTGTTCGTGGTGATCCCGCTGGCGGGCGGCATGATTACGCGCTCGATGGTGATCAAGAACAAGGGCGTAGATTATCTGGAAAATGTCTTTGTCAAAAAATTCGACGGCGTGACGATGATCGGTTTGCTCCTGACCCTGATCCTTGTGTTCGCGTTCCAGGGCGAAACCATAATTCGGAATCCGCTGCACATCGTACTGATCGCCGTGCCGCTCGTGATCCAGACATTCCTGATCTTCTTCATTGCATACTTTGCTTCTAAAAAGCTGAAGTTACCCTATGAAATCGCGGCACCTGCTGGAATGATCGGTGCATCCAACTTCTTCGAACTGTCCGTGGCGGTTGCCATTGCCCTGTTTGGTACTACTTCGGCAGCGGCGCTGGCTACGACGGTTGGTGTACTTACGGAGGTTCCGGTTATGCTGATTCTTGTGCGGATTGCGAACAAGACGCAGCACTGGTTTCCCAAAGACGCCCAAGGCGTAACCCAAGGAATTAGTCTCGATCAAAATGCTGATATTTAGGAGATTCAATCATGAAAGTAATGAATATCTATGAACCCGCCATGTGCTGTTCGACAGGTCTTTGCGGTGTGAGTGTCGATCCCGAGCTGCTCCGAATTTCCGCCGTGCTGAACACCCTTGAGAACAATGCTGACGGGCAGATATCCTACGAACGAGGAGATCGCGAAGTTCCTTGACATCCAGACCAGTATGTTTGACGAGAAGCCAAAGGTCACTACGTTCAAGATCAAGAAAACTGGCGACTGCGGATGTTCAGGCGGAGATTGCTGCCGGTAGGTGTTTATGGGGCACACTTTTACAGCCCAAGCCACAATCGGTTGTGGAGATGTGCCTCTTCCTGACGGGAATATATCTGGAGGTAGCCTCATGGAGCGTTTCAATCCGCAAGCGATCAAACAGACCAAGTACTTATTTTTCACCGGGAAAGGCGGTGTGGGCAAAACCTCTGCTGCCTGCGCGACGGCGGTTACCCTGGCGGACGGCGGGAAGAAAGTGCTGCTGATCAGCACCGATCCCGCCTCCAACCTTCAGGACGTATTCGCAATGGCGCTGACCAACAAGGGAGCGCCGATCCCGGATGTCCCGAACCTCGTGGTGGCAAACCTCGATCCGATTCAGGCCGCCGCCGAATGCCGGGAGAGCGTCATCGCGCCCTATCGCGGCAAGCTGCCGGACGTCGTCATCGCAAACATGGAGGAGCAACTGTCCGGTTCCTGCACCATTGAGATCGCGGCGTTCAATGAGTTTTCAAACTTTATTACGGACGACGAAGTCCAGAAAAGCTATGATCATATCATCTTTGACACTGCTCCCACCGGACATACGCAGTGATTGACACGGCGCCAACCGGCCACACGCTGCTGCTGCTCGAATCCACGCAGAGCTACAACCGCGAGATTCAGCGCACCAAGGGCGAGACCCGGAATCGGTCCTGCGGCTGCTGCCAAGGCTCAAAAGCGCAGAGACGGAGGTCATCATCGTCACGCTGCCGGAGGCAACGCCCGTCTACGAAGCTTTACGGCTCGAGGAAGACCTCAAGCGGGCGGGGATTGCGACCAAATGGTGGGTCGTTAATCAATCGCTCTCCCGAACAGAAACGACCAACAAACTGCTGGCGGCAAAAGCGGGAAGCGCAGTTGAATGGATCAACAAAGTCGCTGAGCATTCACACGGCAACCTTGCAGTGATCGCATGGAGCGCCGGCGAGATAAAAGGCGAGAGACTTCTGGAGCTCAAGAGGGAGGTGCAAAATGATCAAAGTGGCGTTTATCTGTGTTCACAACAGCTGCCGTAGTCAGATCGCCGAGGCCCTCGGGAAGCGCCTTGCAGGGGATGTCTTTGAAAGCTATTCTGCGGGCACGGAGCTGAAGGACCGCATCAATCCTGACGCCGTGCGCCTAATGAAGCAGCTCTACGGAATTGATATGGAGCTGACCCAGCGGTCCAAGTTGCTTGAGGAACTGCCGCCGATCGACGTGGTCGTCACAATGGGCTGCAATGTGGCATGTCCCTTCCTCCCATGCAAGCGTCGCGAGGACTGGGGGCTGCCTGACCCGACTGGAAAGAGCGACGAAGAATTCATAACAGTCATTCGATCGATCGAAGAGAAAGTCTTGCGACTGCGCCAAAGTCTAGTGTAGCCGGAAGCATACTAAACTGAATAGAGCCACACCCGCGAGCGGAATATGCACTATGTTCCCATTACAAATAGTTATAATCTGCAACTGTTGCGTGGTATGATTGTGACGAGGCGATGGGATGGATTGGCATGAAAGCAGCATCCTTAGTGAACGGGCCCGGATTCTCGTAAGGCACCTGGGAAATCTGGAAAAGAACGATGCGAGCTGCTGCGGCATATCATTGGCACAATGCCATGCCATCATGGAGATCGGCCGCAAAGGGAAGATCAGACCGAACGACCTGGCAGACCTTCTGGGCGTGGACAAGACCACGATGAGCCGTACAATCAATAACCTTGTAGAATCCGATCTGGCGGTTCGGCACTTGAATGGAGGCGACCGGCGGTATGTGGTCATCCAGCTGACGGAAAATGGGCAACGCTTCTTTGAGAACACGGAAACCGATATGAAGCGCTACTTCCAAAGCGTCCTCGAGAGGATTCCTGAGGACACGAGAAGCCAAGTGTTGGAGAGCCTGGAGATTTTCAAGGCCGCGGTCAAGAATTGTGGCTGTGCGCTTTACACCGGATGGAAGTCTACACTTCCAACTCAATGACGGCACAGAAATTCAGGAATTGAAATAACTGCCATAGGTTCGTGAATGAACCTACGGCCATTTCTTTTTGGAGTCTCATGCTAACCATGCACATCCCTACCGTCACTACCGAACAATTACACGAATACCCGGCCTCCGTGTATTTA
>NZ_JBISDI010000069.1:0-4215 GCF_051162045.1 Anaerozeibacter quisquiliarum | reverse complement strand
CTGGGCGACCTGCGCGGCGTGATCCAGCAGGTTGATCCGCCCGCACACCCCGCGGACGGCGCGCTGTGGCTGAACACCGAAACCCGCGCGCTCGCGCGCTGGGACGCCGGCGAGGCGCAATGGGCGCCGGTGGTCGACCCCATCGCCTCCGCCATGATTGCCCAATTGCAGGGCGAGACCGTGCTGAACGACGACTTTCAAACCCTGATGGACAACGCCGCGCACCTCGCGCAGATTGCCGGCTCCACCGAACTCATCGACAACCTCGCGCAGACGATGGGCTTTGGCCCGGACGGGCTGATCATCTCCAGCCTGAGCGGCGAGTTCGCCGCGCGGCTTGGGACGCAGCAGCTGGACTTCCTGAAAGGCAAGGGGGCGGCCGCCGTGGCCATCGCGGTGTTCGGCCTGCTCAAGACGGTCACCGCGCCGTACCTGCAGGTAGGCGACCCGGCGCAAGGGCCGAAACTGCGCGTGGGCAACGCGATCCTCGAGTATCAGGCCGCTTCCGGGAACCTGACGTTCCGGAGGGCGTGACACAAAAGGACGGACGTGACACAAAAGGACGGGCGCGCAATATGTGGAAAGGCGTGGCGATATGCCGATAGAAACGATCATCACCTTGACCGGCCCGCGTTGGGGCAGTTCCGCGTTCAACTCATCCACGGCATCTTTGAAGGTCGGCAAAAGCGGCTCGGACAGCTATTACGGCTACGTTGGATTCCCGCCGTTGAACCCCGCCTGGTACATCAAATCGGTCAGGCTCAGGATGAAGCGTGAAGACGCCTACTCGACTAAGGTGCTGCAATTCGGATCCAACCAGAGCAACGCCTGGGGCAACAAGGGCGCGCTCGACTGGTCGGGCGATTTCACGGTGGCGAGCGGTACCGGAACCAAGGAGTGGGACTTGACCGCGCACAAGGCGATCCTGCAGGGCTATGCCGGCACGTGGTATCTGCACGTCGCGCACGGCTCGGGCAGCAACAGCTACTGCGAGTTCAACGGCGGCACCGGCACCGCCTCCCCACGCCTGGTGATCGAGTATGAGGAAGCGTCTCTGACCGTGCCGGGGGATCAGTTCACCATTGGCGCGGCGAGCGCGATCACCGTCGGCACGGCAGGCAGCGGCCTGACGCACGAGCTCTCCTATGCGATTGGCGCGGCATCCGGCGTGATCGCCAGCGACATCGCCGCCGGCGCCACGGTCGACTGGACGCCGGGCGCGGCGCTCGCCGAACAGATGCCCGACGCTATGGCCGGGACGGTGACGCTGACGCTGGAATCTTACCTGAACGGCACGCTGTCCTCGACGCTCCAATTCGGCTATACCCTCAACGTGCCCGCTTCGTATGTGCCGGCGATCTCGGCGGCGACGTTTGCGCTTTCGAACCCGGCGGGCGACGACATCGGCATCTACGTGCAGGGGCGCAGCCGCGGCGTCTGCATCGTATCGGCTGCCGCACCCGGTGGCGCGTCCATCCGCAGCTACCGGCTCACGCTGGCGGGAAAGACGTATTCCTCTGCGGCAAGCGTCATCACGACCGATGTGCTGACCGCGACGGGCGCGCTGACCGCGACGGTTACCGTTGTCGACTCGCGCGGTCAGACCGCCACGCTCACCACCGCGGCGGTGACGGTGCAGCCCTATGCCGCGCCGATGCTCACCTCGTTCTCCGTGGCGCGGTGCGACGCCGGCGGCAACCTGACCAACAGCGGCGCCTACATCAAGTACACGCTCGCCTGCGTGTTCTCCGCGCTCTCGAACCTCAACACGCGGGCCGGGTCGATCCGCTACAAGGTGGCGGGCGGTGCGTACTCCGCGCCCGCTTCGCTGAGCGCAGCCATGGCGGCGCAGGGTGATGTATTCTCGTTTGCGCTGACCGGCGTGCTGGGCGGCGGCGCGATTGGCTCGGGCAGCCATGTGGTCTCCGCGACGCTGTCCGACCGCTACAACACCGCAACCGATGAAGCCGAGCTGGCCAGCCGGACGATCTGGCTCGATCTGCACGGTTCCGGCGAGGGCGTGGCGGTGGGCAAGGTGGCGGAAACGGCGGGGCTGTTCGATGTGGGTATCGCGAGCCGGTTCCGCGACACGGCCCATTTCGACATCGCGCCGACGTTTTCCAACCCCGCGGCGGCGCGCGGCAATCTGGGCGCGACGCCGGCCGCGCTCGGGCTGCGCGCCGGCACGTTTTCCATCTCCCGCTCATCATGGACGGCGGACACCAACTACACGTATTCGGTCGCGTTTAACCCTGCATTGCCCGCCGCGCCCGCGGCGGTGCTTGTTGGGTTTCTGCGGGCCGCGAACGGGCTGGCGCCCTACTCGATCGGCACGACGGACTATACCGCCACGGGGTTTACCTTTAACATCGCGCGCAACGCCGCGCGCTCGGCGGCGACGGAGTTTACGCTCGTCTACATCGCCCTGTAAAACAGCGAAAGGATGACACGCCATGAACGACCCCATCTACCCCATCCACAACCGCATCCCGGACGTGAGCAAGTACCAGGGCCGCATCGACTGGCAGGCAGTCGCCGGAGCGGTGGACTTCATCATCATCCGGGTGCAGGACAACCAAATCCTTGACAGCGAACTGGCGCGCAACATCCGCGGTGCGAAGGGCAACCATGTGCCTTACGCGCTTTATGCCTACTTCCGCGCGGCGGACGAAGCGTCCGCCCGCATGGAGGCCGACCTGTTCTATGATCGCGCGGTTGATGCCGGCGCGATCGGTGCGGGTGTGGCTGGCGCGGGTGCGACAGACGGGCCGATCCTGTGGTACATCGACGTCGAGAAGAAAACCAGCGCGTGGCCCAGGCAGCGCAAGGCCGTGCTGGCCTACGCCGAGCGGCTGCGTGCGCGGGGCGCGCGGCGTGTGGGGTTATACACGTACAACGCCATGTTCCCCTACCTCAAGGCCGTCGCGGGGGCATTCGACGATGTGTGGATCGCGCACTACGGCAAGAACATCGGCGTGCCCAGCGGCTACCCGTCTTATCCCTGCGGTCTGCACCAGTACACATCCATGGCCGGTGCGGCCGCGTACAAACAATACGCCGTGCCGGGCATTCGTGGGCGCGTCGACTTGAACCGCCTGACCGGCGCGAAGCCGCTGTTCTGGTACACCGGGCGCGATTATGGGGTGCAGCCCGCACCCGAAGAGCCGCTCCGTCAGGTCAGGGTGATCGGGCGGCGGGTCAACGTGCGCTCCGGGCCCGGCAAGCGCCGGGCGGTGCTGGGCGTGGTCGGCAAGGGCATGCTGCTCACCCGGTCGGGCGAGAATCACGATGGCTGGGTCGGCGTCCTGTTCAGCGGCAGGAAGGGGTACATCAGCGCGAGGTACGCGCGGGCACAGCCATGACGCGCCATGACGCGCAGGACATTACGGTTGCTCAACCCGGCAGACAGGCGGCTTCCAAGCGGAGCCGCCTTTAGCATGCACAGAACGCTTATGGGAGGGATTTGGAATGAGAAATACTTTGGGGGCCGGCGTCGCCGCGGCGGGCGCGGCCATCGTGACCGCGCTGTTGGGCGGCTGGGATATGGCGCTGGAGATCCTGCTGATCGTCATGGCGCTCGACTACCTGACCGGCGTGGCGGCGGCGTTCAAGGCCAAGACCGTCAGCTCCAGCGTGGGCTTTACCGGCCTCATCAAGAAGGCGAGCATCTTCCTCATCGTCGTACTTGCCGCGCAGGTTGACCGGGTGACGGGCAACGCAACCAGCCTGTTCCGCAACTGCACGGCGTTTTTCTTTGTGGCCAACGACTCCCTTTCCATATTGGAAAACGTTGGCGAGATGGGCGTAAAGCTGCCCGCGTTCCTCAGGAACGCCCTGATCAAGCTGCGTGACGCCAACGACGCGCCGACCGAGGCGGGCGGCGGAAGGGGGGAACAGAAATGACGATGAGGGTGCCGATCGCGCGATTTGTGGCCTACATGCAGTGGTGCTACGAGAACAAGTGCGGCTACATCATGGGCGCATACGGGCAGGACCCCAGGAAGTGGGCGAAGGACAGCTGGTGGTTTACCCAGTATACCGGCGAACAGCGTAAGAAAGCGCTCTACTGGCGCGAGCACGCGCCGCTTGTGATGGACTGCAACGGCCTCGCCGAGGGCGGATACCAGAAGGAGACCGGCGTGAGCATCAACGCCCGCGCGCGCAACAACTACTCCTCGTGGTGCAATCCCAAGGGCACCGGGAAGATCCCCGCAG
>NZ_JBISDI010000068.1:0-5574 GCF_051162045.1 Anaerozeibacter quisquiliarum | reverse complement strand
TGATTTAGGTGATTTCTTCCGCCCATTCTACAAGATATGAAAAAGCCCACCACAATTCGTGATGAGCTTTTTTCATCATAACTGACGTTATGGTTTGGCGGAGGAGGAGGGATTCGAACCCTCGAGACGATTTTGGCGTCTACGCGATTTCCAGTCGCGCGCCCTCGACCAAGCTAGGCGACTCCTCCCCATGAGGTTGTTCGCATGCGCCAATTGGGCGCGGGAGCGAAGAACATCAGCCGGAACATTATAGCACGCGCCCAAGGCAAAAGCAATAGCGCTGCCACTAAAGGCACAAATTTATTTCGGCAAAAACTTTTACACGCGCAGATGCTTGCATTCGGGCGCTCAGAATGGTATAATACATTCGTTTTGAATCCATATTTGCCCGAAGGAGGTGTGGTCGATGGGCAAGTTTTGCGAGGTGTGCCACAAGGGCATGTCGTCGGGCAACAATGTGAGCCATTCCAACCGCAAGATGCGCAGAACCTGGGCGCCGAATACGCAGCGCGTGCGCGTGGTCGTGAACGGCGCGCCCATGCGGATGTTCGTTTGCACGCGTTGCCTGCGCAGCAACAAGGTGCAGCGCGCCGTTTAATTTGAAAAGCCATGCAAGATGTGCCGTCGCGACGAGCGACGGCCTTTTGCGCATCAATTCATAAGAGAGTACGAAGGAGGCGTATCCGTGAGATCGTACAAGATCGCCGTGGCGGGCACCGGCTATGTGGGGTTGGTTGCGGGCGTGTGCTTTGCCGCGAAGGGGCACTTTGTCACCTGCGTGGACGTGGACGAGGAAAAGATCCGGCTGATGCAGGGCGGCACTTCCCCCATCTATGAGGATGGGCTCGAAGAACTGATCCGGCAGGGCAACGCCTCGGGGCGCTTGCGCTTCACCACCGACTACCGCGCGGCCTACGAAGGTGCGGAGGCCATCTTCATCGGCGTGGGCACGCCCGAACTGCCCGACGGCTCGGCCAACTTGAGCTACATCGCGACGGCGGCGCGCCAAATTGCCGAGAGCGTTACGCGCGACTGCCTGGTGGTGGTGAAATCCACGGTGCCGGTGGGCACGAATGACAAGGTGGAGCAGTTCATCCGCGACTTCCTGGCGCGGGATGTAAAGATCGAGGTGGCGAGCAACCCGGAATTTCTGGCGCAGGGCACGGCGGTGCACGACACCCTCGAGGCCCGGCGTGTGGTAATCGGCACCGAAAGCGAGGCGGCGGAAACAATGCTGCGCGAAATCTACGAGCCGTTCGGGCTGCCGATCGTGTCGGTCAAGCGCCGCTCGGCCGAGATGATTAAGTATGCGGCCAACGACTTTCTGGCGCTCAAGATCAGCTACATGAACGACATCGCCAACCTGTGCGAGCTGGTGGGCGCGGACGTCGAGGACGTGGCGCACGGCATGTCGTTCGACGAGCGGATCGGCGGCAACTTCCTGCGCGCCGGCATCGGCTACGGCGGTAGCTGTTTCCCCAAGGACACAAAGGCGCTGACCTACCTCGCGCGCAAGCACGGCTACGCGCTGTCCACGGTGGAGGCGGCGGTGGCGGTCAACCAGCGCCAGAAGACCGCGCTGTTCCGCAAGGCGTCCGACCGGCTAATCACCTTCGCCGGGCTCAAGGTGGCGGTGCTGGGCGTGACCTTCAAGCCGGGCACCGACGATTTGCGCGAAGCGCCCTCGGTCGACAATGTGCGGCTGCTGCTCGAGCAAGGCGCCGAGGTGTACGCCTACGACCCGGCCGGCATGGGCCGGTTTATGGCGATGTTCCCGGAAGCCAAGCGCTGCGAGACGGCGGAGCAGGCGCTGACCGGGGCCAACGTATGCTTTTTGTTCACCGACTGGCCGGAGATCAAGAAAATCGAACCCGAGACCTACGTGCGGCTGATGCGCACGCCGCTTTTGTACGACGGGCGCAACATGCATGACCCGAAGGTAATGCGCGCGGCGGGCGTCCAGTACCACTCGATCGGACGGGGGTAGATACCCCATCCCCCTTCCCCTCTCCGGAGGGGGATTTTTTTTGACCATTTTCCGCCAAACCCCTTGACAACCAATCAAGACGGTTGTAGAATATAAAAAACGACATCTGTAGAATGTCGATTGAAGGAGGGGACACCCGTTGGATGCGATCAGGAAACTGCCCGATGCGGAGTTTGATGTAATGCAGGTGGTCTGGGCGAGCGAGCCGCCGATTACGTCGGCGGTGATCATGGAGCGGCTGGGGCGCAGGAAGGGATGGAAGGCGCAGACGGTGCTCACGCTGCTCACGCGGCTGGTCGAGCGCGGGTTCCTGCGGACGGAGAAGCATGGCAAGGAGCGCAGCTATTTCCCGCTGATCGGCCGGGCGGATTATTTGAAGTTTGAGACCGGAGATTTCATGGCGCGCTTTCACGGCAATTCGTTTGCCAGCCTGGTCGCGGCACTGTACGACGGGCAGGGCTTGCGCGAGGGCGATTTGGACGAGCTGGCCCAATGGCTTAAGGAGAGGAGCGATCGATGATGGAGGCGGCGTTCTCGGCGCTCGTGAAATGCTCTGTGACGATGTGCGTGATGACGCTTTTGTACGCGGCCCTGTCGCCCATGCTTGCGAAGCGCTACGCGCCCCGGTGGCGCCACCTGATCTGGCTGGCGATCGCGCTGGGCTATCTGTGTCCGCTTCGCCCGGCACTAGAACTGCCCTTGCTGCCCGCGCCCGCCGCGCAGATGGCGGTCGCCCCGGCGGCACGCGATACCGCGGCCGAACCGGCGCCCAAGATCTCCCCGGAGGCGTTGACGGTCACCCACGGCACCGCGCCCGGCACCCTGCCACACATCCCCGCATGGGTCGTTGCCCCAACCATCTATCTGGCGGGCGCTGCCTTCATGCTGGGTTTCCACGCGGTCCGGCATCTGCGGTTTTTGCGCATCGTGCGGCGTTGGGGCGAGGCTGTGACCGCGCCTGAGATGCTCAACCTGTTGGATCGACTGAAGGATAGATTGGGCATTCGGCAATCGGTGGGTTTAAAAACCTGTCCCGGCATTTCAAGCCCGATGCTGGTGGGACTACTGCACCCGGTCATCCTGCTGCCGCCGATTTCCCTATCTGTGGACGAGTGGGCGCGGATTCTTCAACACGAGTTGATCCATGTAAAGCACCACGACCTGCTCGGCAAGGCCTTGATCCTCGCGGCCACCGTGCTGCACTGGTTCAACCCCGCCGTCTACCTGATGGCGCGCGCGTCGCAGCTGGCCTGCGAGGCCGCCTGCGACGCGCGGGTGCTGCGGGACGCGGACGCCGGGGCGCGCCGGCAATACGGCGAGACGATCCTTAAGCTCGTGCGCCACGCGAGCGCGCCCCAAACCGTGCTGTCGACCAACTTTTATGGAGGGAAAAGAGCCATGAAACATCGCATCGCGTTTTTGTTGGACAACACGCACAAGCGGACCGGAGCGCTGCTGCTGTGCGTCGTTCTGGCCGCCATGCTACTCACCGGAGCGACGCTTGCCCCGGCGGAGGCTGCGCCCACGTCGATACCCGGCACAGCGTTTACGCAGCGGGAGTATGACAAGCTGCTGGCCCTGCGGTTTGACGGCTACGAGGACATGAGCGTCGCGCAATTCCGCGAAAGGGTCTGGGTGGCGACCGACACGCCGGAATATCCGGCGCTGCTCGAGCGGTTTTGTGAGGATGAACAGTTGCGGGATATGAGCGACACAAACGACATCGCGCGCTTCATCTTCGATGAACTGAAGCCCCTCACGTCCCCGGTCAGGTCGAGCATCTTCTTCCGCGCGAGCGTCCCGCGCCATTTTGACGGCGCCGACGACGCGCGCCTGGAATACAGCGGTCAAATCGAGATTGCCGACGCGGCCAAGCTCACCGTCCGGGCGTATGGCGAGGCGAAAAAGGGCTTCATGGCCGACGTCGAAGCATTCGTCAATGGGCTTTCGGAAGCTCAGTTGCGGGATGGACCGGGCGCGAATCAGGCCATCGATTCAGAAATCGCCCGCTTGACGGCGAAGTGGAGCGGCGACGCGCTGTCGATTCGCATCGAGGAGCCCTTCTTCTTCTTCCCACTGACCGGGGGCGAACCGTCGGAGGCTGTCCAATCCGGCAGCGAGCGCGAAGCGCGCCGTCTCCCACGCGCCACCGAAGCCGATTACCGCGCGCTCTTGACGCTCATGGCGGCGGATTATTCCGACCGGACGCTGGCCGATTTCAACGCCGATCTGCTCGAATGGGCGAACGGGGATTTTAACCGCATGGAGCGGATTACGGCGGATTCCGCCTACGGCGATGCAGGCGTTACGCTGTCGCCGGACGAGCGGGCGTTCGTGCGGCGGACGGTGCGCTATTCGGGCGACGAAAACGCGGCGATGATCCGCAGCCTTCGCACGGGCGAGCCGGAGCTGGACGTCGAGTTTGTGGGCGGTTTCGGCGTGGCTGTCGAGCCCTCGTCATGGTGGAATCTATCCTATCGAGGCGGCTACCACATCCCGGACAAGACCAAGGTAACCGTCGGGGAACGCGACCGCGCCTTGGGCGCTGTGACGGACGGGATCATCGATCATGTATTGAAACAGGACGTCCCGGATTTGACATCCATGGACGACGAAGCGGTGTACGCGCATCTGGCGCGCGTCGCGGCGCAATTCAGCGACGACCGGATATCGATCTCAATCCCCCGGGAGCAGGTTAAAATTGAGAAGCTGCGCGAACACCTGGAGCCGGAAGCGGAAACGTTCCAAGTCTCGGATGAACAGGCGCGCGCGGAACTAGTGACGGGGCGCACCTACAGCTTGGAAAACCCGACCGAAAAGGATCAATACGCGCGCCTGCTGTCCGTGACGCTGCACCCCGACGGCAGCGCCGTGCTCGCCATCCCGCCGATCAGCAGCTACGTCCCGCCAAAATGCGTCTACTCCATCGAAAACGGCGAGTTGTTGATTTGCGCGGCGATTGCACCCGAAGCGGGGGACACCTACGGTTATGGCCTGAAAGACGGTGACGTCATCGCGCGCTTCACCATGGAAGACACCGATCTGCTGATCTTCCAATCCTCAACCGTCCCCCTCTTCGCCGCCAAAGGCGCGCGATACACCGCTTCGCCTGCCTCGGCGGGCGACAATGCGGCGAAAACCGACCAGCCGCCGCACGACTACAAGATCAGGGTGGACCTCTCTGAGCAGCGGGTGTACGCCCATCAGTAGGACGAGCGAACCCGGGATTATTCAAAGCTGGCCAAGGAATTCAAGTGCTCGACCGGCGCGGACAGAACGCCCACGCCCACCGGTGTCTTTGATGAAACGGTGCGCCGGGGCGCGCAGTGGCACTACTTCAAGGACTTTGGCGTCTGGGCGCAGTACGCAATCCATATCGACAATACCGGCAACGTCATGTTCCACTCGGTGCTGACCCGCAAGAAAGGCGGACAGCCCACCGACGCTTCGGTGGCGGCGCTCGGAAAGCGCGCCACGCACGGCTGCATCCGCCTGGCCGTAAGCGACGCGCAGTGGATGTACGAACACGTGACGGACGGTACGACGGTGGTCATTCAGGAATAAGCACCGGCGACCGGGAAGAGTCG
>NZ_JBISDI010000067.1:0-6126 GCF_051162045.1 Anaerozeibacter quisquiliarum | reverse complement strand
TCCACCGCATGCCGGGCGCTGCGGTGTTCATTCACAACGGCTCGTATGTGAGCCACGTGGGTTTCCTCTGGAAGCCCGTGACGAGCGGGAAGCCCGAGGGCGACTGGTGGGTCATTGAGGCGCGGGGCGTCATGTACGGCGTCGTGGCCACAAAGCTGAACGCCCGTGGTTGGAACCGATGGGGGCTGATGATCAAGTATTTCGACTACTCGGACGTGAACCAGCGTGACGATCAGGGGGTAGAATTCGGGCACCGAAAGTTGTCCTACGGCGATACCGGCGCTGATGTGAAGGCGCTGCAGGAAGCGCTCATATCTTTGGGCTATTCCTGCGGGAAGTGGGGCGCGGACGGTGAATTCGGCAAAGCAACAAGAAGCGCGGTCGTCGCCTTTCAGTCGGCGAACAGCCTCGTGGCGGATGGCATCGTTGGCCCCAAGACGGTGGCGGCCATCAATGCGTTGCTCCCCGAGAGCGGTGAGGAACCCGAAGCGTCCGACGGTCAGGAACCTACCAAGCCACAGATCAAGGTCACGGGCGGTTCGGTCTATCTGCGCACACACCCGGCCACATCAGGGGCCGTCCGCGCTGTCGTCCATCTGGGCGATCTGCTTCCGAGTGCCGGTGACGCCGTGAACGGTTGGTTCCCGGTCGTCCGCGATGGCGAGGTGTGCTACATCTCTGGGAAATACGCCGAGAAAATGACGTTCCAAAAATCCAACCGAAAAATCATTGCCCGCGATTCGGTTTAGCACCGGGCCGCAGCTTTTTGCATTTTGGGACAAACGCCGTCCACCGATGTCCACATATGCGTTCTTCCTGTTAGTAGGTAAAGGGAGTCACTGCGTGGATTGTTGGACAAAAAGAGTTATCTTGATAAACTCGCTCAACAGAGCAATCATGTCTGCTGACGCCCGAGACAATCCGTTTTTGTGAAAAACATGAGGAGGTTGTTGACATG
Source organism: Anaerozeibacter quisquiliarum (assembly GCF_051162045.1). NCBI lineage: Bacteria > Bacillati > Bacillota > Clostridia > Eubacteriales > Anaerozeibacteraceae > Anaerozeibacter > Anaerozeibacter quisquiliarum. Next base: position 5,168 of record NZ_JBISDI010000067.1, on the reverse strand, counting down.
GAGATGAATCGACTGAATGACATGCTGGAGAGGTACGGTGAGGTTTGTACACAGAAGGTCGCGGCGCAATTGTTGAACGTAGTGCCGCGTACCATTTCTCGGATGATGGACGAAGGTCGTCTGCGTCGGGTAGATCGCCGCGTCGATGTGCGTTCCATCTGCGAATACATCGAAAACCCGAAGAAGTCGAACTTCATGGCAAGAGCCAACAACACCCGACCCAGGACCGGCATCAGCCAGGGCGATTTCCTCGCGGCAGCGCGTACCGGCAGATGGGCACCCAGAAGGTAAAGGAGGTCAACCATGGGCAAGAAAACACCGACCGGCAAGTACCGGGGGAAAGTCACCATTGGCGTTGATCAGAACGGAAACTCCATATACAAATATGTGAGCGCGCCGACGCGGCGGGAACTGGAAAACGTCAAGGCGGCTGTCAGGGAGCACTACATCTTCGGAAGAGAGATTCCCAGAGATCAACAGTTTTGCGAATATGCAGAGCAATGGTACACGTTGAAAAAGGAACCGTTCATATCCGATGCAAGCCGTTCTTCCTACAAGTCCTGTTTCATGAAGCACATTCTGCCGGAATTCGGCTTGCAGCAGATGAAAGCGATCTCGGCCGCGCAGATACAGGAGTTCGTCAACCGCTTTGCAGGCACAAGCAAATCTCAGATTACGATGATCATCGGTACGCTGAAACAGATATTCTCGTCCGCTTATGCAGACGGCATGATCGAGCGTGACCCGACGGTTGCACTCATCCGACCGAAGGCGTCGAAGAAGGATGCTCGTCGCCCGCTGACGAAAGAGGAAACGGCTCGAGTGCTTGAAGTCATACGGATCCATCCGGAAGGGATGTTTCTGGCGGTGCTTTACTACCTTGGGGTTCGGCGCGGTGAAGCGCTTGGGCTGAAATGGGGCGACTTTGACTTCAAGGAAGATCAGGTGCACATTCAGCGGGATATTGACTTCACCGGGTCGACGGCCTGTGAAGGTGAGCTAAAGACCGATGCGGCGGACAGGTACGTCCCGGTTCCTTCGGAATTGAAAGAGATTCTGCTGGCGAATCGAGAGACAAATGATGCCTACTTATTTCATGCGAAGAAGGGCGAACCTTTCTCGCAGGGCACGTACAAGAGAACTTGGGCGCGGCTGATGGTCGCCTGCGGCTGCGTCGAGTGGCGCGAGGTCAAAGAAGGGACGAGCAGACCGGACGACATCTTGAAGCAGGTCAAGCCGTCCATCACGCCGCACTTCTTCCGGCACAACTATGTGACGCTTCTCTATGAAAGTGGTGTTGACCCGCTCGTGGCAATGAAGATCGTCGGCCACACGGACTACCAGACCACGGCGAATATCTACACGCACCTGAAGGAGGAAACGCTGAGAAAGGCCTCCGTCAACATGGAGAAGGTATTCCGAAGCAAGGCGAGACGCGATGACGATTAATGAGAACCTATGAAAACGGGTGGCGACTCAGGGATAATCCTTGAGCGCCACCCGCTTTTTATGTCACTCAACGTCGGACTTCGCCCGTACATTTACGCCCATTACCGTCCGTGTCTCCTGATGCCTGAAAGGGAGATCTGCCCCAGACAAAAAGATACACCAATCGCCTATAATCCGTTGTTGACCCATTGTATCGGAAAGGGGGCATGTCCGTCCATGTCCGAAAGTACCAAAAAGTCATATTAAAAATCCGGACTTGCTTTCACAAATCCGGATTATTCTGGTCGAGGTGACAGGATTTGAACCTGCGGCCTTTTGGTCCCGATATCGAACGGACGTTCCGATTATGTCTGCCAATGTCCGCTTAAGTCAGGAAGGAAAGGCCCTCAAATCGGCATAGCCAGACATGCCCGGACAGAATCCGATGCAAAATAGTTGCACGAAAACGGCCAATCTAACGGCCCCTCCCCTACCGGTTTTGCATGACACCGGTGTCAAATTGCAAGCTGGCGATTTACCATAATGCGCTACTAGAAAGTCTTGTTATCAGCAGTGTATGGCAACTCATTTTTGCTAGAGATTAACCCTTGATGATCGGTAAACGCTTTCTTATTTCACTGTGTTGCGACACTCATGTTTGTAACTACGCGAACTCGGATTTTTCGCTCAAAATACTAACTGGTGTCGCGCCCACGAAGCCGAATTGATTTTGTCACCAAAGGCAGTGGTAAAGCGTAGGTTGATTTTTTCTACAGTAGTAAACCACCGATCCATTGCGTTTCGACGTGGAAACGCCTAGAATACACCCGGGGGTGAGAAGAATGCGGGAGATCAACATCGCGAACGTGCTCATCAAAAAGCGCAGGGAAAAGGGCATTACCCAGGATGAGCTGGCAAACTACATCGGCGTGTCCAAGGCGTCAGTCTCAAAGTGGGAAACCGGGCAGAGTTATCCGGATGTCACGTTCCTTCCACTGTTAGCGGCGTACTTTGACATCAGCATCGACGACCTGATGGATTACAAGCCGCAGATGCCGAAGGAGGACATCCGCAAGCTGTATCTGGCCCTGTCGGCAGATTTCGCGGCCCAGCCATTCAAAACCGTGCTCGGACGCTGCAGGCAGGTGGTCAAAAAGTACCATTCCTGCTTCCCGCTGCTGCTTCAGATTGGGCTATTGTTGATGAACCACGCGGAGTTGGCCGGGGACAGGGATGCGCAGATGGCGCTGATTGCGGAGGCAAGGGTACTGTTCCTCCGCGTCCGCGAGGAGTCCTGCGAAGTCCATCTGGCGCAGCAGGCGGTGAACATGGAAGCGCTGTGCGCGCTGGCAGCCGGCGATGCGACCGCGGTGATCGACCTTCTCGGCGATACTGTCGCACCCGCGATGGCGCCGGAAGTGCTCATCGCCTCAGCGCTCCAGGTTAAGGGGCAGCCGGAGGAAGCAAAGACGGTGCTGCAGGCCGGGATCTACCAGAACATCGTGCTGCTGTTCAACTACCTGCCGTCTTACCTAACGCTCAGCGCCTGCGACCCTCCGCGCTTCGACGAAGCGCTCCGGCGTGCGCTTGCCGTATCGGAGGCGTTCGACATAAGGCGGCTGCACCCCGTCGTGCTCGTCGGCCTGTACCTTGTAGCCGCCCAGGGGTTCATGCTACAGGGGAAGCCGGACAGGGCGGTGGATATGCTACGCCACTACGCCGACATCATCACAGGAGACATCTACCCGCTACGATTAAAAGGCGACGGCTTCTTCGACCGGCTCGACGGCTGGCTAGAGGAACTGGATCTGGGCACGGGGATGCCGAGGGATGAAAGGACGATCCGGCGCAGCATGACGGACGCGGTGATCCGGAACCCGGCGTTTGCCCCGCTGAAGGACGATCTGGCCTTCCGCGGCGTCGAGGCCCGGCTTATTGCGAATGCCCCGGAGCAAACCTGATGATTGATAAAGGAGAGACAACTATGACCGGCGAAATGTCGCAGGTAAAAAAACGGATTTTGATCTTCACCATACTGGCTATGGCGATCGCCTGGACTGTGTTCATGATCGTACCCCTCAGCGGGATGATCTACGGGGGCAGCATGACCTCTCAGCTCATCGTCGGCGCGGCGATGTTCGCGCCGGCTCTTGCCAGCTTGTTGACGCGGCTCACCACCCATGAGGGTTTTGGCAAAATGTATCTGCGCCCACACTTCAGGGGGCACGGGAAGGCCTATCTGGTACTGTACTTCGGCCCGACGCTTTTGATCATCGCAAGCTGCGCGCTGTACTTCCTGGTCTTCCCGGGCACGTTCGACCCGTCCATGACCATGATCCGGAAGACGCTGGCGGCTTCCCCTGCTGGCTTCACGCCGCCGGTCATCTTCCTGCTCACGGTCGCGTTGATCCTCACGGCGGGTCCGGTGGTCAACATCATCCCTACGCTGGGCGAGGAACTAGGCTGGCGTGGATACCTGCTGCCCAAGCTGCGTGAACTCACCTCCGACCGGGCGGCGCTGGTCATCACCGGCGTGATCTGGGGCTTCTGGCACTTCCCAATAATCGTGATGGGGCACAACTACGGCACGGGGTACTCAGGCTATCCCTGGCTGGGGATTCTGGCGATGATCATTTTCTGCATCTCACTGGGCATCGTCGAGGGGTACGCCGCGATCCGGCTGGACAGCGTGATCCCGGCCGCGATGATCCACTCCACAGTGAACGCTGGCGCGGGGCTACCGGTACTCCTCTCAACGACAGGCTCCAACACATTGCTCGGCCCAGCGATCACCGGATTGGTCGGTGGGATCCCGCTGATGATCCTGGCGATCGTCCTTCTTGTTAAAACTTCCGCTCGGCAGAACGTGGATGTGAAAGCATAATTTCGCCTGGTGTTCGCGACGAAATCTCTATTATTGACGCAAACAGGCATGTCGATGGATCATCACAGGATACTAAAGAGCAGTATGCCTCCCAAGACACAAAAACCCCGGCGCTGGGCCGGGATAATCAGTCGTCGTGGCTTAATCGTCGGTACTTTCCGTAGTCGCCGCGCCCCTCCTGCCCTTGCCTTTGCCCGTAAGCTTTCTTGCCGGTGCGTCGCACTGGGCTGCACGGCGACCTCGGTGTTCTCCGGCTCCGCCGTGATCACCAGCCAGTGCATCCACCGGCTCGCCGGCCGCCTGCGCATCCTCCATCGCCTTAGTCAGGGCCTCCACCATTCTAGCAGAGTACGATACGGCGGACTGCGCTGCCTGAGGCTCCGCTTCCCCGTCCACCTCGGCTGACACCGTCGCCTGTCGCCCCTCTCCTAGGGCCATGGGTTTCCGCGTCCTCCGCTCCCGTGGCTGCGGGAATTCCTCTGGCAGCACGCCCGGCTCGAAAAAACTTGAATGTGATAGCGCCGCTTAGCGGTACGTGATACTCCAGCTTTTGAGCACGTCCGGGATCTCGATGTTCTTGTACCGCTTGATCTCTTTGCCCTCCACCTGCAGGCATACCGGAACCGCGTCCCTCAGTTTCGCCGTGAGCTTGCGGATTTCCATTGCGATTTCCTCCGTAAAGTGTGATGTGCCTTGCGGCTGAGTCACAGCTTACGGATTCATGGGTGGAAATCAAGCTCAAAGAGAGCGCCACCCGCTTTTTGTCCCTCAACGTCGGACTTCGCCCGTACATTTACACCAATTACCGCCCATGTCACCTGATGCCCGAAAGGGAGATCCGCCCCAGACAAAAAGA
>NZ_JBISDI010000066.1:0-8489 GCF_051162045.1 Anaerozeibacter quisquiliarum | reverse complement strand
TAAAAGTACGTGTGTTCGCGTCATGATGCGAACCAAAATGTCCAGGAACCCAGCAACCACGGGCTTTTCATGAGAAAAGGCCCGTCCTCATTGGACGAGCCTTTTGGTGCCGGAAGTGGGACTTGAACCCACACGGTGTCGCCACCAACGGATTTTGAGTCCGTCACGTCTGCCATTCCATCATTCCGGCAAGCGTGTATTATTGTAGAGCATTCACGGGGAAAAAGCAAGAGCAATTTTCTGACCGCGTGAAATTTTCCGAACCTTGCAACCAAGCGCCCGGTCGTGCGTCCAATGGTAGAAAGTGTTTGGGGTTGGCTTTTGCGTGCGGAGCGTATATAATAGGGATGGGCGCGCTCCGCGCGCCGAGAAGCGAGGTGAACAACTTGCAGAGTGACGGCGATTCGCAATTGCTTAAGCAGGCATCCCGCGGGGACGCGGCGGCGTTTGAGCAATTGATGCGCGCGCATGAGGGCCGCATGTACGCGGTGGCGCTGCGCATGTGCGGCAACCGCGAAGACGCGCTGGACTGTGTGCAGGAGGCCATGCTGCGCGTGTACCGCGCCATGGACGGCTTCAAGGGCCAGTCCTCGTTTGCCACTTGGATCTATCGGATTACCATGAACACCTGCCTCGACGAGCTCAGGCGGCGTAAGGTGCGCCAGGCCTCGTCGCTCGACGCGTTGCTGGACGCCGGCTGGTCGCCCGCCGACGAAGAGGATACCCCCGAAAACCATTCGATCGCGTCGGAGCAGAGGCGTACGCTCGAGCGGGCGATCGCGGATCTGCCCGAGGACATGCGCGCCGCGATTGTGTTGCGCGACGTGCAGGGATTCAGCTACGACGAGATTGCGACGATGCTTACAGCCAACGTCGGTACGATCAAGTCGCGCATCAGCCGTGGGCGCGAAAAACTGCGCGAGGTGCTGCTTCGCCAACCGGAACTTTTTGGACGGTACCCAGTCTAACAGGCAGAGAGAAAGAAGGGAGGGGAGCGCATGAACAGCCAGGTGGATTGCAAGTTTTTTGAGGAGCATTTGGACGCGTATCTGGACAGCGAGCTGGATCAGGAGATGCGCGGCCGGATGATCCGCCACGCCGATCAATGCCCCGATTGCGGCGAGCGCCTGGAGAGCATGACGCGCCTCTTGACGATGTGCGCGGAGCTCGACGAGGGGCTCACGGTGCCGCTGGATGTTGCGGCCGCGTGGCGGCGCGCGGTACGCGAGGAAGCGCGGGCGGCCCTACACAAAGCGCCCCGGCGCAATGGCAGAGTGGTCGTGCGCGCGCTGTCCGCGGTGGCGGCGGCCGCGGCGCTGCTGGTGGGCGGCACGTTCGCCTACCGCATGGGCGCGCTGCCGACGGACGCGCCGATGCCCTACGGCGCGCAGCCGAGCGGCGCGGCCTATGAGATAGAAGAGGCCTTTGACGAAGCGCAAGCTCCGTCCGCGGCTGCTCCGTCGCCGCAGCGCAAGGCCGCGGCGGGCGGCTCGGTGATGGTGGCGTCCGACGGTCCGGTAAATGACAGCTATGTGGCGGGGGAGCCGAACGCCGATGCCGGCGAACGGCAGAAGGTGGTCATCCGCAGCGCCGAGCGCGGCTTTGAGTCGTCCGCATTCGACCAGACCATGCAATCGATCGGCGAGTTGGTCAGCGATTTCGACGGCCGGATCGAGCGCTCGAGCGTAAGCGGTCAGCCGCTGGAACCGGGCCAGTCCACCGGCCGGCGCGCCAGCCTGACGGTGCGCGTGCCGGTGAGCGTGCCGGGCGAGGAGGCGAACCTCGACAAATTCCTGACCTCGCTCGACGCGGTGGCGACGCTCACCTACAGGAGCGAGCTGGCGGACGATATCTCGAGCATCTACTACGACGTCAAATCGCGGCTGGAATTCTCCCGCGCGCAGCTCAAGCGCCTGAATGAGTTGGTCACGACGGCGGCGAGCCTCGAGGAAATGCTGATGCTGCAAGACAAGGTCTACGAGGTGCAGCAGGAGATCGACCAGATGGAGGGGCAGATGCGCGGCTGGGACAGCTACGCGGCCGACGCCACCGTATCGATCGAGTTGAGCGAGGTGCCGGCGCGCGACCAGGTGCAGAAGATCGACGGGACGCTTGAAAAGCGCGTACGCGACGCGTTCTACGCCTCGATCAACTGGCTGAGCGCTTTTATGCAGGACGCGGCGGTGGTGCTGGCGATGGCGGTGCCCGCGCTGGTGGTGGCCATCCCGATCATCATCGTGGTATGGGTGATCGCAGCGGCGGTCAAACGGCGCAGGCGGCGCAGGGGCAAGTAAGTTCTCAGACGCAAAAGATGGAACTGGCTGTGGTCTTGCGATGGGCAGTTCCATTTTTATACCCTGACAAGATGGAAATGGAGGGAAAATCATGAAGAAATTGGCGGTTATGGTCCTTGCGGCGGTATTGGCGCTGGCGCTTCCGGCTACTGCCCTGGCGGCGCAGGTAACGGCGGTGGGCGCGGGCCAGGTGCGGGTGACGCCCGACGTCGCCACGCTGAATGTAGGCGTCTCGGAGACCAACGCGGACGTTACGAAGGCGCAGCGCTCGGTCAACCGGCGCATCGAGGCGGTGCGTAAGGCGCTTGTGGGCAAGGGCGTGGCGCGCGAGGACATCGCGGTGAGCAGCCTGTACCTGTACTCGAATTACGACTATTCCGAGGGCGTGGAGAAGATCACCGGCTACAACGTGTCGCACCAGTTGGCGATTACCGTGCGCGAGCTCGACAGGCTGGGCGCGCTGATCGACGCCGCGCTGGGCGCGGGCGCGAATCAGCTGAGCGGCGTGAGCTTCGAACTCAAGGACAACGCCGCGGCCTACGCCCGCGCGCTTGCGCTCGCGACAGAGAACGCCACCCAACATGCCCAGTCGATGGCCGAGGCCGCCGGGCTCACGCTGGGCGCGCTGACCCAGCTGACCGAAAGCCCGAACGGCTACGCGCCCCTGTACGCCGAGGGCGAGCGCGACGGCGCTTCGCCGGCCGGCACCTCGGTGGACGTGGGCGACCTGGTCATCAGTACCAGCGTGACCGCGGTATACGAGGCGAAGTAAGCGGATTGAAAGAGGACGGGGCCGGGGTTATCCCCGCGAAGTCCGGAGATTGCATCGAAGGCGCAGGCGTTGTCGAGCCGCGCGCAAGCGCGTGTTTTGTACGCCGCGAAGAATTTCCCCCGACTGACCGCTTGCGGTCGGTCGGGGGAAATTCTTCGCGTTTTGGGGCCGGGCGATGGTATAGCCGCCGTCGGTGACGAGGCTTGCATTGTGCATATCGTTGCACTATAATGGCGGTATGACATTGCCGGGAGGCGCCGCCATGGAATACATGACCATCAAGGAAGCCGGCGCGCGTTGGGGAACCGGCACCCGCATCATCACGGTGTACTGCGTGGAAGGCCGGATCGCCGGCGCGGTAAAGAAAGGCAACCTGTGGCTGATTCCCGCGGACGCCGCGAAGCCCGCGGACAGGCGGCGGAAGAGGCAGGCGTCCCCCGAGCCCACCCCGCCGCCGCACGAGGATAAGGCGCTGTTTGCCCGGCTCTTCCAGCGCCTCCCCTATCCGATGCACATATGCGCGCCGGACGGCACGATGCTGTTCGCGAACGAGGCCTTTTTCCGGTTTGTCAAGGCCCCGGCAGCAGGCTTGATAGAGAATAACAACATATTGAACAATCCCAACCTCGAGCGATGGGGCGTCAAGGATTTCGTGCTGCGGGCCTATCAGGGCGAGGTCGTCCACGCCTATGATGTGAAGGTGCCGCTTCAGGAGCTTGTCGCCAAGTATGGCGGCCATGCGCAATCGCTCTCAGAAAGCCTGTACCACAACATGACCGCCTTCCCCATCTTCGATGAATGCGATCAACTGGCATATGTCGCGACGGTGTTTACTACTTCCAGGCACTATCAGGGCAGGGAAGAAGTAATCAAGGGCAAAGAATATCTCGACGGGCAATGGAAGGAGGATTTCGACGCCGACCGACTGGCGGACATCGTGCATGTGAGCCGCTATCACTACACCCGCCTGTTCAAGGAGCACGTCGGCATGACGCTCCACAGCTACCACAGGCGCGTGAAGCTGAACAAGCTCAAGGAACTGCTGTGCGACGAAAACCTCACGATCACCCAGGCCTTCGACGCCTGCGGCGCGGACTACAACGGACATCTGGCAAAGGCGTTCAAGAAGGAAACGGGCATGACGCCCTCAAAGTATCGGGCGATGATGACAGAGAAATAGAAAATACCGCGAATCCCGCGCCCGGCGGACAGCGGTTCAAAGAATGGAGCATCTCCCCGACCGTCGACTTTGCGGGCGGTACAACTGCGGCCTTGCCCGCGTCCCCGCCGGACCCGACGCCTCCGCCCGTGGAGGACGGAATCGGCGCGAAGCTTGAGGCGCGGAAGCTGTCCGTGCCGCTCTGCGGAACCGGCCGTTCGACGATCGACCTTAGGCTGATCCTGAGCAAGGGCGAGGGCGATGCGGTCCTCGAATCCGCGCGCTTTACGGACGCCAAGACCGCCGCCTGCTTCGGCCTCGAGGTCGTGGACTACCGCACGCTGACCATCGCGCGCGACCCGGACGCCGCCATCACCGGCTCCGTCTATACATCCGCCATCGAGCTTACACTGCGCGAGCGGCAGGATCGATCCGCTGCGCCCGGCGGGCGCGCTGGTCTTGAAGCCGTCGGTGGCGGGGATGGACGAGCGGCGGTCGAACGTGACGGCGACCGAAGGCAAGGGCAAAGCCAAGGGCGATCAGACCGGGCAATTTGCCATCACGTTTCGTACCCCGTTCCCCGCGTTTGGGTGCCGGATACGGCGGCACGGGGTTTGGGGTTGGGGTCAAGCCCCAAACCCCGCCGGGGCCACAGCCCGGACCCATCAACGCTCACGCGGGCGGCTGCGGCACTTTTCGCCCTTACCCCTTCAACATCCGCATAAACGTCTCGCCCGAAATGGTTTCCTTCTCGAGCAGGTATTGCGAAATTCTATCGAGCGCCGCGCGGTTGCCCGACACCAACGCCGTCGCGGCGTCGTAGCACTCGGCGATGATGCCGCGCACTTCCTCGTCGATCGACGCGCCGGTCGCTTCCGAGCAGGTGAGCACCTTGCGGCCGTCAAGGTACTGGTTTTGTGTGCTCTCGAGGCCCATCATGCCGAACTTGTCCGACATGCCGTACTGCGTCACCATGCTGCGGGCCAGTTGCGTGGCGCGCTCGATGTCGTTGGACGCGCCGGTGGAGGCGTCGCCGAACGCCACCTCCTCGGCGGCCCGGCCGCTCAGCAGCGTGATGATTTGCGCCTTCAGTTCGCCTTCGGTGAGCAGGTAGCGCTCCTCCTCGGGCACCTGCATCGTGTAGCCCAGCGAGCCCATCGTGCGGGGCACGATCGTGATCTTCTGCACGGGCGCGCTGTCCTTTTGCAGCGCGCCGGCCAGCGCGTGGCCCACCTCGTGGAAGGCCACTCTGCGCCGCTCCGCCCCGTTCATGATGCGGTCCTTCTTTTCCTTGCCCGCAATCACGACCTCCACGGCTTCCATCAGATCCTCCTGCATGACCTCGGCCCGGTTCATGCGTACCGCGCGCAGCGCGCCCTCGTTGATCATGTTGGCCAGATCGGCGCCGGTCGCGCCGCTGGTGGCCAGCGCAATCTCGCGCAGGTCGATGTCCGCGCCCAGCTTGACCTTCGCCGCATGCACTTTCAAGATCGCCTCGCGGCCGGTCAGGTCGGGCTTCTCCACGATCACGCGCCGATCGAAGCGGCCGGGGCGCAAGAGCGCCTTGTCCAGCGTCTCGGGGCGGTTGGTGGCCGCCAGCACCACGATGCCCCTGCTGCCGTCAAAGCCGTCCATCTCGGCCAGCAGCTGGTTGAGCGTCTGCTCGCGCTCGTCGTTGCCGCCCATCTGGCTGTCGCGCGACTTGCCGATGGCGTCGATCTCGTCGATAAAGATGATGCAGGGCGCGGCCTTCTTCGCCTCCTCGAACAGGTCGCGCACGCGGCTCGCGCCCACGCCCACGAACATCTCCACGAATTCCGAGCCGCTGAGCGAGAAGAATGCGACCTTCGCCTCGCCGGCGACCGCCTTGGCGAGCAGCGTCTTGCCGGTGCCCGGCGGGCCCACGAGCAGCGCGCCCTTGGGCTGCTTCGCGCCGATGCGCTGGTACTTCGCTGGATCGTGCAGGTAGTCCACGATCTCCATCAGGCTCTCCTTGGCCTCGTCCTGGCCGGCCACGTCGGCGAAATTGACGCCGGTCGAGGCTTCAAGGTCGTACTTCTTGGCCTTTGACTTGCCTACGCCCATGAGCCCGCCCATGCCGCCCGCGCCTCCGCGCGCCCCCATCACCTTGCTCAGCAAGTGGAACGTGAAGTACATGATAACGACCGGGATGATCCAAGTGGAGATGAAGTCCACGATGGGGTTGGCCCGCTCGATGGGCCGGAAGAACTCCACCTTGTTATCCAGCAGCAGCTTCGTCAGCGACGGGTCGTCCACGCGGCCCGTGTAGTAAACCGCGCTCTTAAGCAGTCGCTGCACTTGCGCCGCGTCCTCAGCCGAACCTTCGGGTTCGCCCTCGTCGGCGCTCAGAATCTTCGCAACCGTGGCCGCGTCCAAATCCCCCTTCAGCCAGAACAGCAGTTGGTCGGGCTCGATCCGCACCGTCCTGACGTTGCCGCTTTCCACCAGCCTGACGAATTGGCTGTACTCGATCGGCACCCTGCCGTTCGTAATGAAGGACATCGACAAAATGTTGAACAGAAACGTCAACAAGAAGAACGCGGCGATCCAGCGTCCGCTGCGCCCGGGCTGTCCGCCGGCGGGCGGGCTGCCCGGTCCTTGCCGCTGCGGCAAGGTGTTTTTACGATCCCCGGTATTCATTTCGGTCAGATTGTCCTTGGGCTGCCTGTCGCCCGAATGTGCTTCGCCCACGCGCGATCCCAACCTTTCTGATGGTAAATTTCATTATTTATCATATAAACACAATTCCATGGGGCAAAGCAAGGGCGTAGACAAAATTCAACATGGAACAGGACAATCTTGCTTGCGAAAACGCTCGATCGTCGCGCTCCGCGCCCGCCGGGGAGGGGTGGGGAGTCCCGCGGGCCGACAGGCAGGCGGCTGCGTTACTCCCTCGCGCGACATGTTAAAAAAGAATTGCTTCTTATGAAGACATATGATATACTTAATCCGTATATCCGGGGAGGAGTGGTGTGCGTGCAGGCCGAATGGAGTGCCTCGCTGATATCCAGGCGCGGGGACCGCGACTATATGATGCGCTCTGAAAAACGCCCCGGCCGCCAGGGGGCGGCTCCGCCGCCGCGCCGCCGACGCAAGAAGCCGACGCGCCACCCGGTCTATGCGCTGATTACCATCTTGCTGCTCGTGACGCTCTACCCGGCGGGTTTGGTACTGCTGTGGGTGCGCAAGCTGCGCTGGCGCAGTGCGACCAAGCTTACGCTGTCGCTGGTCACGGGCGTCGCGTTCTTCGCGCTGGCGGCGTTCGCGCTCAACGCCCCGGTGGACAACCCGTTGCTGACGGACGTGCAGGCGCGCGCCAAGGGGCAGCTGACCCGCGTAACGCGCGCGGTGCACGCCGCGGTGTCCAACAAAGAGGCAATCGAGCACAACCTGACCGTGGAAGGGCCGCGCGCCGTGAACCTGGCGTCGAACGCGGCGACGCGCTCGCTGGTCGCGGGTGTGCGCCAGACCCAGGACAACCTGCAGATCGTCTACAACCGCGCGGACATGATGCTGGAAAGCGCGCTCAATCACATGAGCCGCGAGGGGTGGGCGCTGCTGGAGTCGGCCAATATGCTGCCGCCCGCGACGCCTCCGCCTGCGCGCAAGCCGGCGGCTGCGGCGACGCCCGCGCCTACGGCCACACCCAGTCCCACGGCGGCGCCTACGCCCGAGCCCGAGGCGGTCGGCGCGTTCGCCCATATGGATATGGCCACGCCTGCCTTGACCGACGTGACCGTCACGCCGGGCGTGTCGGTGGTGCAATCGCCGGTTGCGCCTTCGCCCACACCGGTGGTGCCGACGCCCACGCTGCGGCCGACGCCCACGCCCACGCCCAGTCCCACGCCGGTCGTGTTGCCGGCGGTCAAACCGTTTGGCGAGACGAAGGTGTACTTCTTTGATCGGAGCAAGTTCTACCACATGCGCCCGACCTGTGGCAGCATGCACGACGCGCCGGCGCGCACGCTGGCGGAAGCGAAGGAGAAAAACAAGAAGCGCTGCAACGCCTGTAAGGCCCCCGACCTCAAGCTGCTGGAGGCGGAGATGGCGGTCTGGTGCGGCACGGACAATGTGTTTCACATCACGGACGAATGCGCGGCGCTGACCGAGCGCTGGACGGGCATGACGTTCGAGGAGGCGTGGCTCGAGGAGGGCATGAGCGGCTGTATCCTGTGCGGGGCCGACCTGTACGCACAGGAGGGGAAGAAGGCCGTCGCCGCGACGCCCGCGCCCGCGCCGGTGG
>NZ_JBISDI010000065.1:0-10672 GCF_051162045.1 Anaerozeibacter quisquiliarum | reverse complement strand
GTTTTCCACCGGGCGTTGCGCCTCAGGTTTCGCGCGGCAACAGAAGGAATTATATCAAACTGTGTGCCCCGTGTCAAGCCCTTTTCTCGAGTTTTTTGAAATTCTTTTTTCCTTAACAATCGCGGCTCGCCGCGACCGCTTCCGCTTGACGCGCGCTTTCAAGCAGTGCTATAATCGGGGCATTCTTTCCATATATATAAAGGAGGGGCCCCCATGAGCCGGCACATTTGCCCCGAGGGATATCGACCCGCGCTCGATTTGCGCACCACGCAGCAGGCGATCAAGACGCTCAAGGATTGCTTTCAACAACAAATCGGTGCGGCGCTCAATTTGACGCGCGTGTCGGCGCCGTTGTTCGTGCGCCGACAGACCGGCCTCAACGACGACTTGAGTGGCGTCGAGCGCAAGGTGTGTTTCGACCTGCGCGACCGGCCGGACGACGAGGTGCAGGTGGTGCAGTCGCTGGCCAAGTGGAAGCGCGACGCGCTGGGCCGCTACGGATACCCGGTGGGCGCGGGGCTGTACACCGACATGAACGCCATCCGGCGCGACGAGCTGACCGACAACCTGCACTCGGTCTACGTCGACCAGTGGGACTGGGAGAAAGTGCTTGCGCGCGATCAGCGCACGCAGGATACCTTGATCGACGCCGCGCGGCGCATCCACGCGGCGGTGCTTGAGGCCGAGACGGTGCTGCACAGCCGTTACCCGCAGCTGTCGCCGCGGCTGCCAGCGGAGCTTGCCTTTATAACCAGCGCCGAATTGCAGGCACTGTACCCCAACCTCTCGCCCGAGCAGCGCGAGGCCGAGTATGTGCGTGTGCACCGCGCGATTTTCGTGATCGGCATCGGCTGGCCGCTGGCTGACGGCTGCCCTCACGGCGACCGAGCGCCCGACTACGACGACTGGGCGATCAACGGCGATTTGATCTATTACCATCCGGAATTGGACTGCGCGCTCGAAATCTCCTCGATGGGTGTGCGCGTGGACGCGGCCTCGATGTTCGCGCAGTTGAGCGCGGCAAACGCCATGAACCGGCTGGAGCTCAATTTCCACCAGGCGGTGATGCGCGACCAGCTGCCGCTGACCATGGGCGGCGGCATCGGCCAGTCTCGGCTGTGCATGCTGCTGCTGCGCAAGGCCCACATCGGCGAGGTGCAGTGCTCGGTGTGGCCGGAAGGGCTGGTCTGCGAGTTCAAAGAACAGGGCGTGCCGCTGTTGTAATACGCGACAAGAAAGGATTGCCTCATGCTCCGCTTCTTAATCCGCAAATGCGTGTCAAACCCCGAGGCCGTGCATGACAAGGCCACGCGCACCGCCTACGGCGTACTGGCGGGAGGGCTGGGCATCGCGCTCAATCTTTTGCTGTTTGCGCTCAAGCTGCCGATCGGCCTGATGACGGGTTCGATCGCGATCACTTCGGATGCGTTCAACAACATCTCCGACATGGGCTCGTCGCTGATCGGCGTGATCGGCGCGCGCTTGGCGAGCAAGCACCCCGACCGCGACCATCCGTTCGGGCACGGTCGGATCGAGTACATTGCGGCGCTGGTGGTGTCGTTCCTGATCCTGCTCGTGGGTTTCGAGCTGCTCAAGGGGTCGGTCGAAAAATTTTTCAACCCCGAGCCGCTTTCGTTCGAGCCGATTCCGATGGTGCTGCTGACGCTGTCGATCGGGATCAAGCTGTGGATGTTCCATTATAATAAGAAGCTGGGCGCGCTTATCAACTCGCAGGTGATGAGGGCGACCGCCAAGGACAGCCTGAACGACGTATTCGTGACCGGCGCGGTGGTGGCGGCGACCGTTGCCTCGCGGTGGGTGACCTGGCCGATCGACGCGGTCGCCGGCCTCATGGTGTCGCTTTTGATCCTGTACAACGGCTACGACACCGCGCGCGACACGGTGGGCCTGCTGCTGGGCGGCCAGGCCGACCCCGAGCTTATGCGCGAAATCGAGCAAATGGTGCTTTCGAGCGAGGGCGTGATCGGCGTGCACGACCTGATCGTGCACGACTACGGCCCGGGCCGCGCGATGGCCTCGGTGCACGCCGAGGTGCGCGCCGACGGCGACATTTTGCGCATCCACGAGGCCATCGACGACGCCGAGCAGCGCATCTTCCGCACGCTCGGCGTGCCCACGGTGATCCACATGGACCCGATCGTGGTGGACGACGAGCGGATCGATGGGCTGCGCGAGCAGGTGCGCGCCGTGCTCGCCATGGTCAACCCCACGTTCTCCTTCCACGACTTCCGCATGACCGACGGCGAAAACCGCGTCAACCTGATCTTCGATTTGGCCGTGCCCTGTGACATGAAGATTGAAGAGCGCACACGCGCCGTCAAGGAAATCGGCGAACGGCTGCGCGAGATCGACGGACGGTATCGGGCGGTGATGCAGATCGACGACGATTATCGGTGCTGAGGTATAAGGTAAGGCGGTTCCCCCGCGCCAGCTGGTTGCCGGCCAAGACGCGGAGAACCACCCGTTTTGTCGATGGATCAGAAGTGGGCTGCTTCAACCAAAACATGGGGAATTCGTTGACGGGTCAATCGCGCCCCGGCGCTCGCCGCTTAGCTTTCTGTCCGATCGCCTGTTGACGACCCGTTCGACGCCCGTATACTGTGCTTCCGTCCGCTGATTTGACTTAACTTGATTGCACGGGTAAAATGGGCTATAATACATAGAATTGAAGCGCGGACGCCTGATGAACGCGTTCCTATGCTCGATTGGTATGGGTTCGCGCCGATGCCAATGGTATGATTTATCCGAGGGGTGGCCGGCTCAGCCGGCGTTCGATATGATATGTGTGAAAGGCTCTTGATTCAAGGGGGGGTGCGCCTCGCGGGCGAGGTGACGGTCAGCGGCGGCAAAAACGCCGCGGTCGCACTGATCCCGGCGGCGCTGCTCGCGCATTCGCCGTGCACCATCGAAAACATGCCCGACATCGAGGATGTGCACGTGCTCATCGAAATGCTCAGGTGGCTGGGCGCGGGCGTGGAGTTTACAGACGGCACGCTGCGCGTCGATCCGACGACGGTCGACAAGTACAGCCCGCCACGTGATCTGGCATGCAAGATGCGCGCGTCCTACTACCTGGCCCCGGTGCTGCTGGGGCTGTTCGGCTGCGCCGAGGTGCCGATGCCGGGCGGCTGCGACATCGGCGCGCGCCCGATCGACCAGACGATCAAGGGCATGACGGCGCTGGGCGCGGACGTAAAGCTCGAGGACAACACCTTGATGGTGAGCACATTGGGTCTGATGGGCGCGGAGGTCTACCTCGACATGCCGAGCGTGGGCGCGACGATCAACACCATGCTGACCGCGGTCAGCGCGCGCGGCAACACGGTGATCTACAACGGTGCGAAGGAGCCGCACATCGTCGATCTGGCCAACTTTTTGAACTCGATGGGCGCGCGCATCAAGGGCGCGGGCACCGACATCATCCGCGTGATGGGCGGGCGGCCGCTGCACGGCTCCACCTACATGGCGATCCCCGACCAGATCGAAACCGGCACGCTGATGATTGCGGCGGCGGCGACGCGCGGCGACGTGACCATCTGCGGTGCAATTCCGACGCACATGGAGGCGCTGTCGGCCAAACTGCTCGAGATGGGCGTGTACGTGGGCGAGGACGACGACCGCATCCACATCCGGGCCGACGGCAACCTGCGCGCGGTCAACGTCAAGACGCAGGTCTATCCCGGCTTCCCCACCGACCTGCAGCAGCCGATGGCGGCGCTTTTATCGACCGCGGGCGGCGCGTCCACGATCACGGAGACCATCTTCGAGTCGCGGTTCCGCTACGTGGAGGAACTAAGACGCATGGGCGCGAGCATTATGGTATCCGGGCGCGTCGCGTCGGTCGATGGTGTGGCCCAGCTGGTCGGCGCGCCGGTCACCGCCACCGACCTGCGCGCGGGCGCGGCGCTGATCGTGGCCGCGCTGATGGCCGAGGGTGAAACCGAGATATTCGGCCTCAACTACATCCTGCGCGGTTATGAGGGGATCGACCGTAAGCTCCGGGCCCTGGGCGCGCAGGTGAGGATCGAGCCCTAGGTAAGCGCTGATTAAAGCACGCGTGCGATGGCGAGGGGAATTTTTGCCGGATTGGGCTTGCAAAATCCGAAGGCGTAGCAGCGCTACGTCGAGGATTCTGCGGGCCCGAGCTGGCGAAAATGCAACCGCCACCGCGCGTGGGATTTGATCAGCGGTTACCTGGGTAAGCGCCGATTGATTCGGGCGGCGGCCGGCGAGATGATTTTTCGTCCGATCGTTTCTGCGAAATGCGCAGGCGCAAAGCGTACGTCAGGCGTTTTGCGGGAATGAGCGGGCGAAACGGCCCCTCCCCGCGTGAGCGTCATGGGGATTCGCAAGGGCAAAGGCAGATTGTCAAGAAATGCAAAAGCTAACGAGAGAAGCGAGAGAGCGCGCGCCCGGGCATTTGCGAGGCCGTTCGCTGATGGAGGAAACGACATCGGCGACGGTCTCGTCCGTTCGTTGGTCGTGTCGAGATCTCTCCAATTGGTCTGCGGTGCCCGGCCAGACCGATTTGTTGTTCCCGGATTTGCTCTATTGATCGTCAAGCTTGCCGAGCAAACACAGATCCCCCGACACGACGGCCAGGCAAGGAATTGCGAAAATTACTTTCCACGCGCTTTCTTCTTTGCCGGTGGCGAATAGCCGTGCATACCATCGCACTGAACAGGCGCAACAAGGGTTAGGCTTTCTATTGCGGATCATCCGCCTTAGGGCAGATGTCGTTATTCGGCTTCTGCTCTTCCGTGGCATTAAGTCTGGACTCAATATAGGCGGGAACCTTATCCATAGGCATGTCGAGCGCAACGGATAGCTCACTGAATAGCAGGTCCTCGGCGAGCACCATATATTTAGCGTCCACGGCACCTAGTTTGCGGTTCTTTCGCTCAGCCATCTTGCCTTTCGCACGGATCGATTTGATTAGCTTGATTAAGTCCACGCAATTGTGCGTGTTCAGCATGGCCTCATAGTACAACCTAAGCTGATTGGTCGCTTTGTTATGGCACGTCTCCACCTGCAGGGAGGGGATCAAATCAATAAGCCGCTCTGCTTCTTCCCTTGAGATGATGTTGCGGATAAAGACTTTCGCCCCATTGACGGGTGCATGGATTACATAGGTATCACACAGAGGCTTTATCGTGTAATACAATCGACCTTCTGCATCGCCAATCGACTTGCGCTTTGCGATCTTGTTGATTCGGCAAACGCCGTCGCCCCCATAATATACATAATCTCCAACCTGGTACATTTTGACCACCTTCCCGATCGCGTTTATTTGCAGCCACAACACTGTTCCGACTTGTGGTTCGTCGGTTCTTTGTTGCTCTTCACCGCCTCCTTCCGAGTATCCGGTTCTTATCTGTGAAACAGAATCAATTTGAACATGAGCCCCGCATATCTATATTAACACATTTTGCGCGATAATGTAAGTGCGCTTCCGCACACCAACAATTACCAGAGCGCCATGTCTCCGGAGCCATCCGCACTGATCGCCGGCTCCGAAAAGGCGTCGCAGGGGGTTTGTCATGGGGATGGGTGTGGGGTTAAGATATGCAAGAATTCTGTGGATGGTTCCCGAAAGACCGATCAACGCGCATAAGTGATTCCCTTTGCGCCTGTTTGCCCATCGGATATCGGCGCTTGGAGCAGAGTAAACAAATCACAGCCAGCGTCTGCGCGCTCTCCCCGCCGGTATTCGCCGTATCCTCCGCACTCAGGCGGCCCCTGAAACCATGCTTCTCCTGCGGGTTTCAGCCCCTCCGCTCCAGACGTCCCATTCGGAGCCTTCGAAGGCTTCACGTTCATCAGGTGTACCGTTGATGTTTTTGGACCGGGTCCAAAACAAGTCGGCCTGACACCGTTCTGACCGGGGACTCACAGTGACAAAACAAGGCCATACGGAATACAATGCTACGGGCTGCATGGGGTTCAAAAAGTGGTCCAATGTGCCAAATAACCCTAAAACCCGAGTATTGTCGAAAGAAGAGGGTATTATCATGAGCCAGAACAATATGTGCCAGGACTATAGAGGACAGTTGGAAGAATCGATTCTTGATGAGATTTGCGACGCCGGTTTCTATGCACAGATTGCGAACGAGGCTCCGTCCCCCATTTTGAGAGAGCTCATTACGAGCATCGTTGGGGACGAATACGGCCACGCACGGCTTCAGGCTTCGCTTTTGGGCATCTGCCCGCCGCCAATCTCTACGCCGCCGGATTGTCCTGCGGCTTCCGGCAATTTTGCGGACGATGTGGAGACGGCAATCCAAGGCGAACTCGGCGCGATTCGCAGATACTCCGAGCTTGCGATGTGCGCGCCAAACAATCAAATTCGCTATCTACTGACCTCGATTCTTGGTGACGAGTACGCGCATGCCCGAATTTGGACCGCGATGCTCCTCGGCCCGTCCCTGTGCCCCAGAAATGGATGTTCGCCGGATTTATAATGTTGAGGGCGAACTGACCGCTCTGGCTTGACTCTGTTTGCCGGCGGAACCGGTCGTACCGGTTCCGCCGGTGCAAACGCCGGCAAGATAATTCGTAACATGCGTGGGCAGTCCCTCCTCACCGCGCTTGCTACGGTTAAGGGCTTTTCGCAAATCGGCCGGCCGTCCGGTGGCCGGCAGTTATCCGGCGGCGGGATTCAAATCAACTGCGCCCGCATCGTCCTGAGAAATCGTCGGTTCCGCAGCAAATGCCCCCCGATACCAGTCGCTCCAGCATCGCCATTTCCACGCCTTGCCGCCTGGATTCCCGGGCTCATGGCATCTTTCCGCTTCCTCATCCCCTGATGTTACTCTATATGGGCACTCGTCCCGCTTTCCCTTTCTGTATTCCAACTTTATGCCAATCGCATCAAAACGATGTAACCGACGCCCGATATATCAAGGAGGGAGTCTCACGCGCATCGCAAGAGGTGGTTTATCGTTGAGAAAAAAGAGCAAGTTTTCCATCCTCGCCCTCTTCGGATACCTGCTGGGCATCGGGCTGATCGTCTACGCCTGTCTGGATGTCGGGCAAGGCAGCTTGAAGCTGTTCATTAACCTGCCTTCGCTGTACATGACCTTGGGTACCACATTTGCCGTGATGATCGCGTCGTTTCCGCTGCAGCAGCTCAAGCTCCTGCCCAAGGTCGTCGCCAAGGCGTTCACCGTCGAGAAGCATGACGCCGACGCGGACATCGAAACCATCGTGGCGCTTAACGAGGTAGTCAAGGCCAAGGGCCTGCTGGCGCTGGAATCGGTCAGCCACCTCTACGAGAACGACTCCTTCCTCAAGCGGGGCGTACTGCTGATGCTGGATGGCGCGAACGAGGATCAGCTGCGGGATTCGCTCAACGACGACACCTACTTCATGTCACAGCGCCACAAGCGCGGCAGCGCGATGATGGATATGCTGGTGGCCACCGCGCCGTCGCTGGGCCTGCTGTGCACCTATGTGGGCCTGATCCCCATGCTGACCAGCCTCGACAACCCCACCACACTGGGACCGATGATGGCGATCGAGTTGGTGTCCTCGTTCTACGGCGGCTTCTTGGCCAACGTCATATTCGGGCCCATCTCCAAGCGGCTGAAGCTGCTGCACAACGAGGAGGTCGGCCGACGCGAGCTGTTGCTCGAGGGCTTGATCGGCATCTGGCTGCGCAAGAACCCGCGGCTCATCCGCGAGATGATGATTAGCCTTACCCGGACCCATGACGCCAAGTCCAAGCCCGGCAAGCAGCCCAAGGCCAGGGCGGAGGCGAGAAAGGCGGCGTAAGATGGCGAAAGAACGCAGAGAACTTGAAGACGACGAAGAAGAGGGCGAAGGCTATCTATCCAGCTACGCCGACCTAATCACCGACATGATGGCGATCTTCGTGCTGCTGTTTTCCTTCGCGATGATGAACCAAGCGGCGGTGGCCAGGCAGTCCAAGCAAGCGGCGGACGAGGCCAAGGCCAAGATCGCCGAGGCGGAAGCCATCATTCGAGAATACGATGCGCAAACCGAAAATGATTGGGAGAATGCGGGTGAGATCGAGGGCGAGATTCCGGAGGAGCAGGAGGCCTTTGACGTCAACGGCGACCCGCTGCCCTCTGCGCTCGACGTGTGGGAGAAATTCAACGACCTGTTCGAGGCCATTCGCGCCTACATCAAGCAGGCCGGGCTGTCCGATGTCTTGAGCCTCACCCGCATGGGCGACAACATGCTGCTGATCCGGGTCAAGTCTTCGGTGCTGTTTGAAACCGGCAGCGCCGACATCAACCCGGATACCGCGCCGCTGATGGGCAAGATCTCGGAGATCCTGATCGCCTACAAGGACTTCATCACCCAGTTCCGCATCGAGGGGCACACTGATGACATCCCGATCAAGAACAAGCAGTTCGACAGCAATTGGGAGCTGTCCTCGAGCCGCGCCGTCAACGTGCTCCGGCAGCTGCTGGACTTGACCGGGTTACCGCCCAGCCGCTTCTCCGCGGTCGGCTACGGCGAGTTCTCGCCGATCGCCGGCAACGACACCGAGGACGGCCGCAGCCAGAACCGGCGCGTGGACTTCATCATCGAGACCCGCACGGTCTCGGATGGCAAGACCGGCAGGCGAAGGCCCATCAGGAATGAACCGCCGAATCAGGCGCGGCAGGGCATGCCCGTGGAGCCCTCCGCCCCGCCGGAGGGGTCTTGAAATCTGCCCGCGGACCGCTAAAAGTACCGCTTCAGCAGCCCGTCGAAGGCCTTGCCGTGGCGGGCTTCGTCGCGCGCCATCTCGTGCACGGTGTCGTGCACCGCGTCGTAGCCCAGTTCCTTGGCGAGCTTGGCGATGTCCATCTTGCCCGCAGTTGCGCCGTACTCGGCATCCACGCGCATTTCCAGGTTTTTCTTGGTGGAATCGGTCACCACTTCGCCCAGAAGCTCCGCGAAACGCGCCGCGTGATCGGCCTCCTCAAACGCGATGCGTTTGTAGGCCTCCGCCACCTCCGGCAGCCCCTCGCGATCGGCCGCGCGGCTCATCGCCAGGTACATGCCCACCTCGGCGCACTCGCCCACGAAGTTCTGGCGCAGCCCTTCCACAATGCGCCCGTCCAGACCCTTGGCGATGCCCACGACATGCTCCGCCGCCCACACGCGTTCACCGGCCAGCTGGTTAAACTTGCTGGCGGGCGCCTTGCAGACCGGGCAGAATTCCGGCGGCTGGTTCCCCTCGTGCACGTAACCGCAGATGCTGCAAACCCATTTCATAAGACATTCCTCCTCGCAGAACATTGGATTGCGGCCGCACTCGCGCGGCACTGATGGGTATATAACCACGCCTGCGAGGCGTAAAACATCTTGGGCAGACGCTGATTAATCCGGCCGCGATGACGAGATAATTTTCGTTCCAGCGCGCCCGCCGAATCGGTCAGCGATTACCCAGGTAAGCGCTGATTAAAGCACGCGTGCGGTGGCGCGCTGAATTTTCGTCAGATTGCGCTTGCAAAATCTGAAGGCGTAGCGGCGCTACGTCGAGGATTTTTGAGGCGCAAGATGGCGCAAAGGCAGCCGCCTCCGCGCGTGGGATTTGATCGGCGGTTACCTAGACAATACATCCGCCGTGGAAGCGGCACTCGTACACCTTTTCACCCTCCGAAAAGATCTCCTCATAGCCCTCGAACCAGTCGAAGTCCCCGTTCGTCAGGCAGTGGTAGCTGTAAGCGCCGCGTCGATATAGCTGCGGTCCGCGAAACGGCCTGTTCCGGGGCACGGCGGCCAGCGCCTCCTTGAGAAAGTCCCCGTTGAACCCAGGCGCCAGCACCCTGCCCGCGTAGTTCATGCACCACACGCTCGCGCCGCCCGCCCACAGCGCCTCCTCGCCGCCGAACCGCTCGCCGCCCAGATAGGTGTCGTAGTAATACAGCTCACCCTCCCGGTATTCGAGGTCGTGCGAGGCAGCGCGCGAAGGCACGCATTCCGCGCCGTGGCCCGCGTAGCAGGCGCGCTTCGCACGAAGCAGAAACGAAACCAGCGCCTCCCGCTCGGGCGAGGCCAGGCGCACGAGGCGTTCGGCGCATTCGCCCTCCCGCACGAGGGCGTCCATCGACACCCCGTAGAAACCGCACAGCGCCGCCAGCTTGTCGAGCTCGGGTACGGCCCTGCCGCTCTCCCACTTGCCCACAGCCTGCCGGGAAACGGCGAGCGCGTCCGCCAGTTCCTCTTGCGACAGCCCCCTGGAACGCCGCAGCTCGCTCAGCTTCTGATCGATTCTCAAACCCATCCCCTCCCAGCACACAGCATACCGCACCCGGACCCGCGCCGCCACCACCCGGCGGTTGGGTTTTCCGCAACCGCCGGTTGCGTCGACGTCCATGGCCGCGCCATCATCGGATGCGCTATTGCCCCGCGCCTTTCTCCTTGTGTTCATGATAAAATGCCTTCAGGGATGCCTTCACCGCATCGTCCAGATGGTGCCAGCGCACGCCCCGGATCGCGCCCTCCAGCGCGCAGAGCCGGCTTAAGCAGGCGGATGGGTCGCGCGATAAGATGCGCAGCCACGCCTCCCGGCTGCCGACGCGCCTGAGTTCTGCTTCGGTCGCAACCCCGATCTCGTTAAGCTGCGCCTCCAGCTTGCCCGCGATGTTCGGTAACTTGGTCAGCTCGCCCATGAAAGGCCCTCCCCTCGCGC
>NZ_JBISDI010000064.1:0-10828 GCF_051162045.1 Anaerozeibacter quisquiliarum | reverse complement strand
ATTGTGACTCGTCGCCTTTGTGGAAGCGCCGCAGAACCCGCCCGCCCTTTTCAATATGATAGACAAACGCGCCGTCCACCGCGAAATAGTTGCCGCCATCTTGGGCGAAGGCGATATCGATTATGCCCCGGATGGGCACAGCGTCTTGCTCCAGCGGCGCGGCGTTCGCCAAAACTTCTGCCGAATTCACCGCAAAAAAAGCCACCAACGCTAAATAGATCGCCAGCACTTTTCGTTTCATAGCCAAGCTCCTTCCGCGCCCCAAATTCACATAGTTATCTTTCATTCATTATATTTTGGGTTTACAAATTTGTCAATACATATCATCGTGAATATTTATATAATAAACATTTCTTCGCCATATTTTCCGCGATCCGCTCTGTCAAACCCCAACGACGCTTTAATCCCGTTCTAACCGACCAACCTTTTCCTCTAATCCCCAAGCGGTATAATGTGCGTGTCGAGAGGAAAACGCGAACGATAAAGGGAGGAAGCCACAATGACGAATTTTGAGATGGTGGAACGGCTGCGCGCCAAGGCCAATGTGTCCTATGAGGAAGCCAAGGCGGCGCTCGAGGCGGCGAACTGGGACCTGCTGGACGCCATGGTGCTGCTCGAGCAGCAGGGCAAGGTGGCGGCGGACGAATCGGCCAGCTACACAACGCGCGAGGAGGCCGTACACAGCGCGGCCAAGGGAGAGGGGTTTGGCTTATTCATGAAGAAGGTCGGTGAAAAGGTCGTGGCAGGCATCAATTATCTGACCCGCAACAGCTTCGAGATTTCGCGCAAGGGCAAGGTGGTCCTGACCGTGCCGGCGCTGGTGCTGCTGCTGCTGCTCCTGCCCTGGCTGTGGTTCACGCTGGTGCTGCTGATTACCGGGCTGTTCTTCGGCTTCAAGTACGCGTTCCGCGGCCCCGACCTCGGCAAGAAGCCGATCAACGACGCGATGGACAAGGCCTCGAATGTGGCCGAGAACATCAAGGCCGAGGTCAAGAACCGTTCGGACGAGCAGTCGGACGAGCAATCCGAGGATTGACAAGCGCCGCCGCGTTCTATATCATTTGGGTGAGGCGAATTTGCCTCACCCAAGCGGCGTTGGGAGGGTGGCTACATGGCGGAGAGGATTTTGCTGGTCGAGGACGAGGTCAAGCTGTCGCGGTTCGTCGAGCTGGAGCTTCAGCACGAGGGCTACGAGGTGGACAAGGCGTTCGACGGGCGCACGGGGCTCAATATGGCCGAGGCGGGCGGATACGACCTGCTGCTGCTGGACGTGATGCTGCCGGGTCTGTCGGGCCTTGAGCTGCTGCGCCGGGTGCGCCGCCATTCGGACGTCCCCTCCATCCTGCTGACCGCGCGCGACGCGGTGGCCGATAAGGTGACCGGCCTCGACACCGGCGCGGACGACTACGTGACCAAGCCCTTCGAGATCGAGGAGCTGCTGGCGCGCATCCGCGCGGCGCTGCGCGCTCACCGGGGCACAAACGCCGCCCAACCCTCGGCGCTGACGGCCGGCGCGCTGTCGCTTGACGCCGAGCGCTATACGGCGAGCTTCGCGGGCGAGCCGATCGAACTGACCCACCGCGAATTCACGCTGCTCAAGGCGCTCATGGAAAACAAGGGCATCGTGCTTAAGCGCGAGACGCTGCTCGAAAAGGTGTGGGGCTACAGCTACATGGGCGAGACCAATGTGGTCGACGTCTACATCCGCTACCTGCGCCAGAAGATCGACGACAAGTTCCGCGTCAAGCTCATCCACACGGTGCGCGGCGTGGGCTATGTGCTGAGGGAAGATTGATATGAGGCGCTCATCGATCGCGCGCAAGATCCACCGCGCATGGACGTTCAAACAGCTGAAAACCTACCTGCTGGTCAACCTGCTGGTGGCGGCGTTTGCGCTTGCGGGGTTTTGCTATACCGCCGAGCAGGCCGCGCCGGGCGGGTTCTCGCGCAGCCGTCCAAAAGGGCTGACCGCGGCGGCGGGCGCTTTTCACTGGCTCGAGGACGACGCGCAGCCGCTGCTTAAGCGCCTCACCGACATGCCCCGCTGGCGCGCGGCGTCGCGCACGCTGACCTACCGGTTCCAAGACGCGGCGGGCGCGTGGCGCGAAGCGCCGATGGGCGATTTTCTGCGCGTGTTCGCACTGATGTTTAAGAACCTGCTGATCTGCGAGGCCGTGCTGTGGCTGCTTGCGTGGCTGTTCGGCGGACGCGACGCGCAGCGGCTGCTGCGCCCGATCACCCGCATGACCGAGACCGCTCGCCAGCTGTCGAGCGAAAAGGCCGTCAAGGACGCGCGCGTGGGCGCCGATCGGCTGCACAACCTCGAGGACGCGATCCAGTCGATCGAGCCCTCGCAGGGCGCGCGGCTGTCCACCGGCAACCAGGAGCTCAAGGGACTCGAGGAGGCGGTCAACCGGCTGCTCGACCGCATGCAGGCGGCCTACCGCGAGCAGTCGCGCTTCGTGTCGGACGCCTCGCACGAGCTGCGCACGCCGATCGCGGTCATCCAGGGCTACGCCTCGATGCTCGACCGCTGGGGCAAGACCGACGAGTCGATCCTGGACGAGTCGATCGCGGCGATCAAGTCGGAATCTCAGCACATGAAGCAGCTGGTCGAGCAGCTGCTGTTCCTGGCGCGCGGCGACAGCGGTCGGCAGACGATGAGCTTCGCGCCGTTCGACCTGAAGGACACGATGCGCGAGGTATTTGAAGAATCAGAAATGATCGACAGCGGCCACGACTGGCGGCTGGAAGCGCCCGTGCCGGTTCAGATGGTGGGCGACGAGGCCATGATTAAGCAGGCCGCGCGCATCCTGGCCGACAATGCCTCGAAGTATACGCCCCCGGGCGGCGCGATCACGATCCGCGCCATGGCGGCAAAAGACGGAATGGCCGCGTTCTCGGTGCAGGATTCGGGCCAGGGCATCGCCGCCGAGGACATGCCCCATATCTTCGAGCGCTTCTACCGCGCCGACCCCGCGCGCACCGGCGCGGACAAGGCCGACAAATCCGGCGGCACCGGCCTGGGCCTCTCAATCGCCGAATGGATCGTCAAGCGCCACGGCGGCTACTTCGAAGCGCTGTCCTGGCCCGGCCTCGGCACGCGCATCGCGGCGTTCCTGCCCGTTGGCCGGGCGGAGGAATAGAACCATTCCCGCCATCCAAAGAAGTCGCGGATGATCGTCACGTCTTCCCCGGCCTTCGCCGCCGAGCCGGAGGCGATGCCGATCAGCCGGCCCACGCCCGCGGCGCGCGCGGCTTCGATGCCGGTGGACGAGTCCTCGACCACCGCCACCTTGGAAGGCGCAAGCGCAAGCCGCCGCGCGGCCTCGAGGAAGCAGTCGGGCGCGGGCTTGCCGCGCATCGTCCCATCCGGGTACACCACGCGTTCGCGCGCAAACCAGCGTTCAAGCCCCAAGTGCTCAAAGTAGAAATTGACGTTGTCGATGTCCGCGCTGGTCGCGATCGCGCGGGGAATCGACAGGCGCTCCATCTCGGTAAGCATCCGCTCCGCGCCCGGCGCCAGGCGCATGCCGTCCGGGTCGTTCAGGCAGGCCTCGTAGTAGATGGCTTCTTTCTCCCTGGACAGCGCGCGCACCTCGTCATCCGGCGGCGTGCGCCCCAGCAGGCAGGCGATCGTGGGCCCGTTGGGCACGCCGTGCAGCCGCTCGAACGCCTCGTCCGGCACATCGCGCCCGGTGTATTTTCTCGCAAAAGCGCGCCACGCGCGCTCGTTCTTGTCGCTGTCCCAGAACAGTGTGCCGTTGAAGTCGAAGATAACGCCCTCAAGCATCGGTATCCCTCCGTTTCGGCCATCATAAGCGGCATGAGGATGCTTGTCAAGGGCATCCAAGGTCGCCGTCCATCTTGTTTTGGGTGTTGACTTTGACGCGGCGTCAAGTGATATACTGTTCGCATCGATCGATGTACATCCAAAGGAGCCACGGCCCCATGAACAACACGACCATCAGCCAAGCCTCGCGCCGCTTCGACATCTCGACCCGCACACTGCGCTACTACGAGCAACTCGGCCTGATCCGCGGCATCCGCGGCGAGGACTACGCCTACCGCACCTATGACGATGAGAGCCTCGCCCGGATCGGTCAAATCGTGCTGTTGCGCAAGCTGCGCGTACCGCTTTCGCAGATCGAGGCGCTGCTTAAGCGCGACGACGTGCGCGAAGCCATCGCCGCGTTCGAGCGGCACGCGGCCAACCTGACGGCGGAGATCGACGCGCTGGACACCGTGCGCGAGGTGTTGCGCGCGCTGATCCGCTACCTGAGCGCCGCCCAACCGTCGCGGCTGTGGGACGGGCTGCTGAGCGACGAATCCGTGCGCGCGTTGGCGGCGCGGCTCGCTCCGGAACCCATGAATTTGAAGGAGAAGAAGACCATGGAGAATTTGAATCGGGCGCAGGAGAGCCTGCACGCGCTGCGCGACGTACGCATCGTGTACCTGCCACCATCCACCGTGGCGTCGGCGCACTTCATCGGCCCGGACCCGGAGGACGTTGCCGGGCGCTGGATCGACGAGTTCGTGAAGGGCTCCGGCCTTGTCCAGGCGAAGCCCGATCTGCGGCTGTACGGCTTCAATCACCCAAACCCGGTGGACGAAAGCAACGCCCACGGCTACGAATTCTGGGTCACGGTTCCGGACGGCTGGGACGTGCCCGCACCACTGACCAAGCAACATTTCGGGGGCGGGCTCTATGCCGCCCACATGATCCGCATGGGCGACTTCCACGAGTGGGATTGGCTGGACCGCTGGGTACGCGAGAACGGGGCGTATGCGTACCGTGGGGATGGAAACCCCGAGAACATGTTCGGGGCGCTGGAGGAGCATCTGAATTACTACACGCACATCACCGAGGGAGACCGTGGAGCGTTTCAGCTCGATCTGCTGATTCCGGTAAAGCGGAGCGAGGGCGGCCTGTAACTGAAAGCCTTCTTCGGCTTTTCAGGCAACACCGCACAAAGAACGCGTGCGCGGGGTTTGCGCGGCGTCGGCTTAACATGCCGGCTTCGTATCCCATTACAAGATTGCCGCGGCGACCGCCGACCCGCGCCTTGACAAATGCGATACATCATTCTATAATTTTGGTATATCGCAATTTTGAGGGAGGCGATGCACGCATGGAGATTGTGCGGGCGGCGACGGCGGGTTCGCTGGAATCGAGCGATGCGATGGTCACGGTGGAGCCGCGCGAGGATGGCGTGGCGATTGAAGTTGCATCCGTAGTTCTGTGCCAGTTCGGCGACGCGATCGAGCGCGCGGTGCGCGCGGTGCTTAACGAGCTTCACGTCGAGCGCGTGCAGGTGCGCGTGAACGACCGGGGCGCGGTGGAATGCGCGCTCAAGGCGCGCGTGGAGACGGCCCTGAGGCGCGCCGGGGAGGTTCAGGCATGATTCGCTCGTTGCTGTTCATGCCGGGCAACAGCCCGGCGATGCTGCTCAACGCCGACATCCACGGCGCGGACGCGGTGATCTTCGACCTCGAGGACGCGGTCGCGCCCGCCCAAAAGGACGCCGCGCGCATCCTTACGCGCAACGCGCTTTCCGCGATGGATTACCAAAACATCCAGGTCGTGGTGCGGGCGAACCCGCTGGGCAGCGCCTACTTGGCGGACGACCTGGCGGCGATCGTGCCGCTTCAGCCGTTTGCGATCCTCGCGCCCAAGGTGGGCACGGCGGAGGATGCGCGCGCGGTCTGCCGCATGATCGCCCAGATCGAAGAGGCGCGCGGTCTGCCCGGCAATGCCGTGGGGCTGATCGCGCTGATCGAAACCGCCGAGGGCGTCGAGAACGCCTACGCGATCGCGAAGGCCGACCCGCGGATCATCGGCGTGCTGCTGGGTGCGGAAGACCTGTCCAGCGACCTGCAAGCCGCGCGCAGCAAGTCGGGCATTGAAATCGCCTATAGCCGGGGCCGGGTGGTCGTGGCCGCGCGCGCGGCGGGCGTGGATGCCTACGACACCCCGTTCACCGACGTAAACGACGACGAAGGCGCGCTGAACGACGCGCGGCTGGCCCGCTCGCTGGGTTTTAGCGGCAAGGCGGCCATCTCGCCGCGCCACGTCTCCCCCATCAACCGCGCGTTCAGCCCTTCGGAGGAGGAAATCGAATACGCGCGCGAGGTGCTTCAGACGATCGAAGAAGCCGTGCGGCTGGCCAAGGGCGCGGCGTCGCTCCGGGGCAAGATGATCGACAAGCCGGTCGTGGACCGTGCGCGCAGAATTCTGGAACTGGCGAAACAGTTGGGGGGTGCGTTGCGTGAGTAAACTTACGAACACGCTGATCGAGGCCATCCGGCTGTCCGGCCTTGCCGACGGCATGAGCGTGTCGTTCCACCACCACCTGCGCAGCGGCGACCGCGTGCTGAACATGGCGCTGGACGCCGCAGCGAAGCTCGGCCTCAGGGACCTGACCGTTCAGGCCAGCGCGCTGTTCGACGTGCACGCGCCGCTGCTCGGTCACATCGAATCGGGCGTGGTGACCGGCATCGAGACCAACTACATGGACCCGGTGCTGGGCCGGGCCATCTCCGCGGGTGTGCTTTCAAAGCCCGTGCGCTTTCGCAGCCACGGCGGCCGCCCGGCGGCAATCGCCTCGGGCCGCGCGCCGATCGATCTGGCCATCATCGCCGCGCCGGCGGCCGACCGGCAGGGCAACCTGAACGGCGTCCAGGGGCCCGCGGCCTGCGGCTCGCTGGGCTACGCCTTCGCCGACGCCGAGTACGCGCGCGTCGTGATCGCGGTGACCGACCATTTGCAGCCCTATCCGCTTCAACCGGTGTCGATCGACGAGGGCAAGGTGGACTACGTGGTCGCGGTCGACTCGATCGGCGATCCGCAGGGCATCGTGTCGGGCACCACGCGCATCACGCGCGACCCGGTGGGTCTCAAAATCGCTTCGTTGGCGGCGCGCGTGATTGAGCACTCCGGGCTGCTGGTCGATGGTTTCTCGTTTCAGACCGGCGCGGGCGGCGCGTCGCTGGCGGTGACGCAATACCTGAAGCCCATCATGAAGCGGCTGGGCGTTGTGGGCAGCTTCGGCCTGGGCGGTATCACCGGCTACCTGGTGGATATGCTGGAAGAAGGGTATTTCGAACAATTGCTGGACGTGCAGTGCTTCGACCTGCGCGCCGTCGAATCGATTCGCTCAAACCCCCGCCACCAGGAGATCTCGGCCGCGCGCTACGCAAGCCCTGCGGTCAAGAGCGCCGCGGTTGACAGCCTGGACGCGGTGATCCTGGGCGCAACCGAGATCGACCTGGGCTTCAACGTCAACGTGCACACCGACTCAAACGGGCGCATCATGGGCGGCTCGGGCGGGCACAGCGACACGGCGGCCGGGGCGAAGCTCGCCATGATCGTCGCGCCGCTGTTTCGCGCGCGGCTGCCGATCGTGGTCGATCGGGTGCAGGCGATATCGACGCCCGGCGACACGGTGGACGTGCTGATTACCCAGCGCGGTATCGCGGTCAATCCCCGGCGCGCCGAGCTCAGGGCGCGCCTCGCGGACGCCGGACTGCCGGTGTACGAAATCGAGCAGCTGAAGCAAATGGCCGAGCGTGTGACCGGCGTACCCCGCCGCGCGCAGCACGGCCCGCGCGCAGTGGCCGAGGTCGAATACCGCGACGGCCGGATCATCGATCGGATTTACAACGTGGATTGAATATGTGAGAAAGGCGGGATCACCGCGCACCTGTGCGCGACGACCCCGCCTTTCTTTGTTGGAAGCATGACGGGCGAAAAACCTACCTGTCCATCATATCTGCAATCGTTACACTTTCCACATAGTGATCGATCACCCGGCCGAGCCCCTGCCAGAAGGGCAGCGTTTCGCACGTCGCCGCGCGGTCGCAGCTGTTCTCCGCGCACGCCATGCAGGCAACCGGCGCGAGGTCGCCCTCGGTCAGCTTCAGCACCGCGCCCGCCGTGCACGCCTGGGGCGGCACCGCCAGCTTGTACCCGCCGTTCTTGCCGCGCAGGCTCTGCACCAGGCCCGCCTTGTTTAAAATGCCGGCGATCATCTCCAAGTACTTTACCGATACGCCCTGCCGCTCGGAAATCTGCTTGAGCGATATGAAGCCCTCGTCCTGCCGCTCGGCGAGGTCGATCATGATCCGCAGCGCGTACCGCCCCTTCGTGGTAACCTTCAACATCGTCACCTTCTCCCGCTCTCGTGATTACATTATACCAGTCCCGCGCTTGGAATTCAACCGCCACTCGGCAATATGCCGTGTATTCGGGCGGTCACAAGCCGACGCAATTGTTAATTCCCACGCGCTCGCTTGACATCCGTCACGACACGTATTATCATATGAGCATATATTTAAATGATTGGATGTGAGCATGTGAGCGACTTGCGGAAACAGACGGAGGGCATGCCGCCCGACGAGCAGCTGTACGACCTGGCGGAGCTGTTCAAGGTGTTCGGCGACAGCACGCGCATTCGTATCCTGTACGCGCTGTCGGCGTCGGAAAACTGCGTATGCGATATCGCGCAGCAGTTGGGGCTTTCACAGCCGGCGGTCTCGCATCAGCTGCGGATGCTCAAATTGAACAAGCTGGTGAAATCGCGCAGAGAGGGCAAGAACATCTTCTACGCGCTGGCGGACGACCATGTGCGGCTGATTATCGATCAGGGCATGGAGCATATTCGGGAATGAGAAAGGACGGGGCACCGATGAAGAAGAGTTATAAACTGAACGAACTGGACTGCGCCAACTGCGCGCGGAAGATCGAGGACGGCGTCGGCAAGCTTGAAGGCGTCACCTGCAATGTCAACTTCGCGACCTCGAAGATCACGATCGAAGCCGACGACGCGCGCTTCGACGAGGTGGTAAAAGAAGCCGCCAGGATCGTCAAGAAGGTCGAGCCCGACTGCTCTATTGTGATGTAGTCGCGCGCGGTCGGCCGCCGCCGCTCGCGCGTAAGTTGGGGAAATGGAGGGCCGCGGCCCGCCCAACCGCCCAAGGGGCAAACGATAAACAGACCAAAAGAAGCGAGGTCATCGGCATGACGAAAAAACACAAACGCATGCTCGCGCGCATCCTGTTAAGCGCCGCGCTGCTCCTCCTCGCGCGCATCCTACGGCCCGAAGGGTTCTGGGAACCGGCTGCGTACCTGATTCCCTACGCGGTCATCGGCTGGGACATCGTCTGGCGCGCGCTCAGGGGCATCGCGCGCGGCCAAGTATTCGACGAGAACTTCCTCATGTCGCTGGCCACCGTGGGCGCGCTCGCCACCGGCGAATACCCCGAAGCGGTATTCGTGATGCTGTTCTACCAGGTGGGCGAGCTGTTCCAAAGCTACGCGGTGGGCAAATCCCGCCGCTCGATCGCCCAGCTGATGGACATTCGGCCCGACAGCGCGGGTCTCGAGCGCGACGGCGCGGTCGTGACCGTCGACCCGGACGAAGTCCAGGTGGGCGACGTGATCCTCGTCAAGCCGGGCGAGAAGATTGCGCTGGACGGGGTAATCCTCGAAGGTGTTTCCTCGATCGACACCAAGGCGCTCACCGGCGAATCGCTGCCGCGCGGCGCGGAAGAGGGCGACGACGTGCTCAGCGGCTGCATCAACCTGTCAGGGCCGCTGCGCATAAAAGTTACAAAGCCCTTCGGCGAATCGACGGTGTCGAAGATCCTCGACCTGGTGGAAAACGCCGGCTCCAAGAAGGCGCGGGCCGAGCACTTCATCACCCGCTTCGCGCGCTACTACACGCCCGGCGTGGTGATCGCGGCGGCGCTGCTTTCGCTGGTCCCGCCGCTGGCCATGGGCGGCGCATGGAGGGAATGGATTCACCGCGCGATGGTGTTCCTGGTCATCTCCTGCCCGTGCGCGCTGGTCATCTCGGTGCCGCTGAGCTTCTTCGGCGGGATCGGCGGCGCGTCCCGGCGCGGCGTGCTGATTAAGGGCGGCAACTACCTCGACGCGCTCGCCAGGGCCGAGATCGTGGTGTTTGACAAGACCGGTACGCTCACGCAGGGCGTGTTCAAGGTGGCCGTCGCCCATCCCGAGAAGGATCACTTGAACGAGAAGAGGCTGGTCGAGCTGGCCGCGCTGGCCGAGTGCTACTCCGATCACCCGATCGCGCGCTCGATCAAGCAGTACCACGCCCAGCCCCTCGACCCAGGCCGCGTCAAGGACGTGGAAGAGCTGGCCGGACGCGGCGTGCGCGCCGTGGTGGACGGCATCACGCTGTCCGTTGGCAACGACAAGCTGATGGACGACGCGGGCGCCGAGTGGCGCCCCTGCCACCATGCGGGTACGACCGTACACGTGGCGCTGGGCTCGGTGTATGCCGGCCATATCGTGATCTCGGATGAAGTAAAGGAAGACTCCGCCGAGGCGATTCGCCTGATCAAGGCGCAGGGCGTGCGCAAGGCCGTCATGCTGACCGGCGACACGCCGGACGTGGCCAAGGAAGTCGCCAAAAAGCTGGGTCTGGACGAGTACCACGCCGCGCTGCTGCCCGCCGACAAGGTAACCCGGGTGGAGCGGCTGCTCAAGGAGAAATCGCCGAAGGGGCAATTGCTGTTTGTCGGCGACGGCATCAACGACGCGCCCGTGCTGGCGCGCGCCGACGTGGGCATCGCGATGGGCGCGATGGGCGCGGACGCCGCCATCGAGGCCGCCGACGTGGTGCTGATGGACGACAAGCCGACCAAGATCGCCGCCGCAATTGGGGTGTCGCGCAAGACCCGCTCGATCGTCACGCAAAACATCGCCTTCGCGCTGGGCGTCAAGGCGCTGGTGCTCGCCCTCGGCGCGCTCGGCCTGGCCAGCATGTGGCAGGCCGTGTTTGCCGACGTCGGCGTATCGGTC
>NZ_JBISDI010000063.1:0-11078 GCF_051162045.1 Anaerozeibacter quisquiliarum | reverse complement strand
AAAAGCGGGCGACCCTGCCACACCGGCAGAGCCGCCCGCCTTGTCGTTCGCCCCGGGCGTACAGGTTGCCGGCGAACGAGTGCGGGAGCGCTTGCCGAGGAGAGAAAACCACAGGCTGACAGGCGCCGGCGGGGCGAGGAGGCGAGCCATTTGCCCTCGCAGTCATTTTGAGGATGGTGAAACCCATTACAAAACCGTAAAAACATTTTGGATGACATAAATAAGAATTTGCCGGAAGGTAAAATTTTGTTGACGGGCGGTACAAAAAGTGGTAATGTTAGTCAGAAATCCGGTTCGGCCTTTATTGTTAACAGGATATTTCCTGCTGCCGGTGCCGTGCGATCTCTACCTTATGAGGCGGTGTTTCGCCGCCCGGCAAATGGGTTCCGGGCCGATGGAAAATCGGTTATCGGGGGATAATTGAACGCTGAATATCGGAGATGGCGCGATGAAAGTCGGATTGATTGGCCTCGGTGGCATGGGCAGCGTACACAACAGCTGCCTGAAGGCCCTGTCTGAGGCGGCGGACGTCGAGGTAACGGCACTTGCGGATGTGCGGGACGAGTATCTGACCAGGGCCGCGGCGCTGTGGCCGGATGCGGCCCGTTACGAGACGGGTATGGAACTGCTGGATGGGGCGGATGTGGAGCTGGTGCACATCTGCCTGCCCAGTAATCTGCATGCCTCCCACGCGGTGCGTGCCATGCAAAAGGGCATGAACGTAATGCTGGAGAAGCCGGCTTGCCTAACGGAGGAAGAATGCCGTCTGCTTTTGAAAACGCAGAGGGAAACCGGCGCGAAGGTGATGGTGGGGCAGGTGCTGCGCAGCTTTCGCGAGTATCAGTACCTGAAGGAGGCCCATGAAGACGGGCGATTCGGCCTTCTCCAATCCGTCATGATGCAGCGGGTCAGCGGAGAGGTGACCTGGGGTTTTGACGACTGGTTTCACGATGTGGCGCGCAGTGGTTCGGTGGTGCTGGACCTGCACATCCACGACCTGGATTTCCTGCGCCATATGCTGGGGGAGCCGGACAGCGTACAGGTAGTGGAAGCTACCCGGTTCCACGGCGACGTGGTCAACCACATCGTTACCGCCTACCGCTTCGGCTCTGTCCGGGCGGTTGCGCAGGGGCACTGGGACGCATCCCCCGCGCTGCCGTTCCGCGCCGGCTTCCGAGCTTGCTTTGAACAGGCGACGGTCGTTTTTGACAGCAAGGCGGAGCCGTCCATGACCATCTACGGCCGTGACGGCACCGTGACCACGCCGGAACTGGGGCCGGAAGCCCTCCGCGCCGAGAAGGAACAGGGGCTGAACATCGAGGCCCGCGGTCCCTATTTTGAGGAAATCCGCTATTTTATCGACAGCCTTCAGAAGGGAACGCCCAACGAGCGCGCCACGCTGAGCGAAGGAGTCGAAAGCGTTCGACTGGCGCTGAAAGAGTACGCAATGGCGCTGGAAGCCAGTGTGGATTAGGCTGTCTTTTCGGCTGCGCTTCCTGGCCGGGCCCTCCGCCTGGCACATCGGCCGGTACGTTGAAACCTGGACGGCCTTCGCCTTCCCGACGCTGATCCGCAATACCCCGTACCCGGACGCGGTCGTCGTGCTGGACGCGCCGGCCACCTGGAATGACGCATCACCAATTAACTGATCGTCGGCGGCAAGGAGACGGCGTCGTACCTGCCCGCCGCGCATGTCGGTTCCCGCCCGGGGCGATGAGCACCCTCAAACAACATATGAATGGAGGCTTTTCTATGGGTATTGGCGTCACGCTTCGATTGGATAGGGATGTGGACGCGCAGTTCGCCGGGCTTCGGGAGCTGGGCATGGACAACTGCCAGCTCGTTTGCTGGGATGAGGCGAGCATGAACGATGAGATGGCTCGGGAGGTCAAACGCGCCGCGCAGGCGCGGGGGGTTCGCGTGTCGGCGTTTTGGTGCGGCTGGCCCGGCCCCGTCACCTGGGACTTCTACGAAGGGCAGCTTACGCTGGGGCTGGTGCCCGCCGCCTACCGCGACCGGCGCACCGAGACCCTATTGAAGGGCTCAGACTTTGCCCAAAAACTGGGCGTGCGCCTATTGGTGACCCATGCGGGCTTTCTGCCGGAGAACCCCTATGCGCCCGAGTATCAGGGGGTACTCACGGCGTTGCGCGCCGTCGCTGCGCGCTGCGCGCGGAACGGACAATGCTTTTTGTTTGAGACCGGGCAGGAGACGCCGGTGACCCTGTGCCGCGTGATCGAGGACTTGGGCATGGACAACTTGGGCGTCAACCTGGACCCGGCAAACCTGCTGATGTATGGCACGGCCAACCCCTGTGACGCGCTGGGCCTGCTCGGCAAGTATGTGATGGGCGTACATTGCAAGGACGGCGTATACCCCACGGACGGCCGCACGCTGGGCGAGGAGAAGGCCTTGGGCGAAGGCGCGGTGGACTTTCCCAAGCTGATCGGGCTGTTAAAGGCGATGGGCTATTCGGGAGACTATACCATCGAGCGGGAGATTTCCGGTGAGGAGCAAAAGCGAGACATCCTGAAGGCAAAAGCGCTTTTGGAGCGCCTGATCTGACGGGCTTTATACCAATCTCAGCCATGAGCGCATCTATAAAGCCGCGTCTTTCCCTGCGCCACATCATACGGTACCGAACGCCGGGCGGCGCTAAGGGTTCCGCCCTGGCGTAGCCTGTGCCTTCAGGCGACGCCAGGGCGGCAAATCCACTCGCCTGATGAACGTATAAATGGTTTCGGCGGGTATCGGGGCGCGTCCGAGAGGGTATGGATTGCCACGCGCTTCCCGCTTTTCCGCCTTCGTTCAACTCGCCCGCATCATGATCCGGCTCGCCTGATAGGCATCCCCAATACGTTCCCGAACGCGCCCGAATGCGATGCCTGAACCAGCGCGGAAGTGCGAAGGTCTCGGATCTCTCAAGGGATCTGTTTTTCAGTGCGTCCACGGCGCGACGGGGCTGGGCGCAAGTGCGGCAGGAAATGCAGCCGGACGGGCGGATGGTTACATGGGAGGTCGCGAAATTCGCACGGATGTTACGGAAGATTTGAGAAAACTGTAACGGCCCCGCGCGAACAGAGAGGGGGTTATATGAGACTAACCGCCCGACGAGCGGGCATATGTATCATTTATACCGACGCATAATGTTAAATATTTCAAGTATATTTCAATTTGATATCAAAGAGGCAGGAAAAATTGCGCGGATGTCGTATATTCTCTATAATATAGAAACTGAGGAAGGACATTCTTCACATGCAATGCAATCAAATTGAAATGAGCGGGCGTCCGCGGACGCCGGTGGGAGGCGCGATGGTCGGCATGGGTCGGAAACGCTTGTGGGTTACCATGGCGCTTACGCTGCTGATCGCAATGTGGTCGCAGGCGGCTTTGGCGCAGACCTTACAAATGGGCGACAAAGGCCATCCGGTGCGCGTGCTGCAGGTCGCATTGCGCATGCACGGTTATCCGGTCGATACGCCGAGCGAACCTTACCTATTTGATGCTAAGACGAAGGCCGCCGTCAAAAAGTTCCAGGCCGCCAGCGGCATCGCCGCGAGCGAGGCCGCCGCCAGCGGCGTAGCCGACGATTTCATTCAAGACCGCGTGAAGCGCTCCGACGCCGTGACCTACGCGCAGTATGTGGACATGATCCACGTAAAGGGCGGCGCGGGCGAAGAGGTGCTTGCGACCAAGAAGTCCCTCAAGAAGCTCGGGTACCTGACCGGGACGCTGACGAACCAGTACGACCAGGCCACCGAGACCGCGGTCAGTTGTTTCCAGCGCGCCAACGGCCTCTACGACAGCGGCAATGCCGACCGGGCGACGCGCGAGGTGCTAAGCAGCGACCGCGCCGTCTCCATGCGCGACTACCAGCAGGCCGCGGGCCTGTCGGTGGTGCGCAAGGGCGACAACGGCGAGCAGGTGCGGATGGTGCAGAACCAGCTCTCGGGCCTGGGCTACTACGACGGCAACGTGAACGGCAGCTACAACGCGCAGGTTGTGGCCTCGGTCAAGCTGTTCCAGACGGCGAACGGCCTGACCGCGTCGGGCGTGGCCGACCTGACCACGCGCGAGGTGCTCAATTCCGGCCGCGGCAAGGACTTTAACACCTACACCGGCGAGCAGAAGCTTGTCAGGGTGGCCAAGGGCGACAGCGGCTACGCGGTTCAACTGCTGCAGAGCCGGCTCAAGGAGCTGTATTACTACCCGGGCAAGGTCAGCGGCAAGTATGACGCGGCCACCGAGGGCGCGGTCCGGGTATTCCAGCAGGGCAACCGCCTGTCGCAGACCGGCGTGGCCGACCTGGCTACGCGCAAGGCCATGAACGCGGAAAGCGCGATCGACCGGGTGCGCTCGGTCGGCCTGCTGCCGCGCGACAACCTCGAAGCGGTCCGGGAGATGACCGAGCGCCTGCGTTCGCTCGGGTACCTGCCCAGCGCCACGACCAAGTACTCATCCGCG
This sequence comes from Anaerozeibacter quisquiliarum, assembly GCF_051162045.1. Classification (NCBI taxonomy): domain Bacteria; kingdom Bacillati; phylum Bacillota; class Clostridia; order Eubacteriales; family Anaerozeibacteraceae; genus Anaerozeibacter; species Anaerozeibacter quisquiliarum. Next base: position 6,614 of record NZ_JBISDI010000063.1, on the reverse strand, counting down.
GTCGCGGCCGCGGTTCGGGTGTTCCAGAAGGCCAACGGCCTGCCGGTGACCGGCAACGCCGACCCCAAGACGCTCACCGAAATGAACGAGGCCGACGCGGTCAGTTACGACGAGTACAAGTACGGCACCGGCAACGCGAAGATCGAGCGGATGATTAAGATCGCCTACCAGCAATTGGGCAAGCCCTACCGGACGGGCAGCGCCTGCAAGGTGCCTCAGTCGTTTGACTGCTCGCGCTACACCAAGTACGTCTTCGGTCAGGTGGGCGTAAAGCTGTCGGGCGAGGTGGCGGCGCAGGGCAACGGCTCGGCCGGCAAGTGGGGCGCGGTCAAGGACATGGGTGACCTCAGGCGCGGCGACCTGCTATTCTTCGACACCCAGCCGGGCAAGAAGCCCATCGGCCACTCGGCCATCTTCCTGGGCAGAAACGCCAAGAACATGCCCCAGTTCATCCACGCCTCCTCGGCCGCCGGCAAGGTGGTGGTGAGCGACTTGAGCGACTGGTACCGCGAGCGGTTCCTGTTCGGCGTCCGGGTGTTCAAATGAGCGAGCGACCCAGTCACCATGATGCGGAGCCCCGTGCGGGCTCCGCTTTTGCGCGCCCCGGCGAGCGGGTGGACGATTTGCAGCGGGACGGCATGACGATTTTGCAGCGCCCGGACGCCTTCCGCTTCGGCACCGACGCGGTGCTGCTCGCCGACTTCGCGCCGCTGCGTCCGCGCGACCGGGTGGCCGACCTCGGGACGGGCACGGGGGTTTTGTGCCTGCTGATGGCTGCGCGGGAGCGGACGAGCGAATTTGACGCGATCGAACTGCAGGATGATATGGCGGACATGGCGCGGCGCAGCGTGGCGATGAACGGCCTTACCGAGCGCATCCGCGTATACGCGCTCGACATGCGGCTGGCGGCCCGGACGCTCGGATACTCGGGGCATACGCTGGTGGTGTGCAACCCGCCCTACAGCCCGGCGGGCACGGCGCTTCCGAGCGCGGACGAGTCCATCCGGCGCTCGCGCCACGCCGAGCTGCCGATCGAGGATGTGGCGTTGAGCGGCGCGCAGTTGCTCAAGAACGGCGGCCGAATGGCGCTTATCTACCCGGCGGCGCGCGCGCTCGAGCTGATGCGCGCGCTGGAAGGCGCGCGCCTGGCCCCCAAGCGGATCCGGATCGTACAGGACAGGCCGGGCGCCAAGCCCAAGCTGATCCTGCTCGACGCCGTCAAGGGCGGCAGATCGATGCTGCACTGGCTGCCCCCGCTGATCCTGCGGGACGAGGACGGCCGCTTCAGCTTGGAGTGGCACCGCATCTACGATGCGTAGAGCGTTGTTTTGCCCGGTTGCGCTTGACGAACGCGCGAAAATGGGGATAATAAGAAACGTGGCGAGCATGCGCCGCGTTTTATGATGGGAGGGGCCTATGCCGCACGTCATCCAGGGAGTGGAGCCGGGCAGCATCGCCGATCAGCTGGGCATTGCGCCGGGCGACGTGCTGCATACGATCAATGACCGGCACCCCGTCGATCTGATCGACTATCAGGCGTTTTGCTGCGAGGAGAAGCTGTCGCTGGTGGTCGAGCGCGCGGGCGAGCGGCGGGTGTTTCGTTTTTTGAAGGACGAATACGAACCGCTGGGGCTGACCTTCGGACAGGCGCTGATGTCCCGCCAGCGCGACTGCGCGAACGAGTGCCTGTTCTGCTTTGTGGATCAGCTGCCCCCCGGCGCGCGCGACACGCTGCGCATCAAGGACGACGACTGGCGCATGAGCCTGATGATGGGCAACTTCGTGACGCTGACCAATGTGTCGGACGCGGAACTTACGCGCATCATCGCGCGCCGCGCGTCGCCACTGTACATATCGGTGCACGCGACCGACCCGGAGCTGCGATCCTACCTGCTGGGCACGCGGCTGGGCGCGAAGCTGATGGATCAGCTAAAAAGGCTGGCAAATGCCGGACTGACCTTCCACGCGCAGGCGGTGCTGTGCCCCGGCATCAACGACGGCGCGGCGCTCGAGCGCACTGTGCGGGAGCTTGCCGAGATGCGTCCGGCCTGCCTGTCGCTGGCGCTGGTGCCGGTGGGGCTGACCGGCCACCGCGAGGGGCTGAGCAAGCTTCGGCGCTTCACGCCCGGCGAGGCGCGCGCCGTAATCGAGCTGGCCGGGCGCCGGCGCGCGGCGTACATGGCGGAGGATGGCGACGCGTTCGTGCATCCGGCCGACGAGTTCTACCTGATCGCAGGGCTCGACTTCCCGGAGGACGCGGCATACGGCGATTATCCGCAGCTGGAAAACGGCGTCGGGCTGTGCCGCCTGTTCGAGCGCGAATACCGGGAGGCGTGGCAGGAGGCCGATTTTTCGGATGTCGTTCCCGCACCGGCCGCTCGCGTCGCGATCGCATGCGGCACCTCGGTCGCGCCCTTTTTGCGGGGTATCCTCGAGGCGCGCCCGGTGCCGGGGGTCGAGGTCCGAGTGTACGCGCTTGAGAACGGCTTCTTCGGCCCGACGATCACCGTGTCGGGGCTGCTGACCGGCGGCGACCTGCTCAGGCAACTCAAGGGGATCGAGGCCGACCGGCTGCTGATCTCGCAGACCATGCTGCGCGAGGGCGGCGACGTGTTTCTGGACGACACCACGCTCCAGGAGATCGAGCAGGCGCTCGGCATTGAAATTCACGCGGTGGCCGGCGGCGAAGGGCTGCTGCACGCGCTAAGTCACTCGCATCCGGCTGGCAGAACTGATTGCGAGTCGGGGCGCACCCGACCGCGCCCGGTGGGCGAGGAAGAAAGGGCGCCAGCCCAATGAGCAAGCGAGCATCCATGCCGGATGGCGTGGGGCGACCATTGCGAATTGAGTGAGGGCAAGCTCGCCCTTTGCTGGAATCCATAGGCACCGGCAAAGCCGGCACCTATGATTGAACATGGAGGGCCGCGGCCCTTCAAACCTCCCGGGGATCCGAACTTATAGGAGGGTGACCATGGCAAGAGGGCTGGTGGCCATCGTGGGCCGCCCCAATGTGGGCAAGTCCACGTTTTTCAACAAGATCGCGGGTCGGCGCATCGCCATCGTGGAGGATACGCCGGGCGTGACGCGCGACCGCGTGTACGCCGACTGCGAGTGGCAAAATCACAAATTCACCTTGATCGACACCGGCGGCATCGACCCGAATTCCACCGATCCGCTGCTCAAGCAGATGCGCATGCAGGCCGAGATCGCGGTCGAGACCTGCGACATGATCCTGTTCTTCGTGGACGGGCGGCAGGGGCTGACCGCCGACGACGAGACGGTGGCCGACATGCTGCGCAAGAGCGGCAAGCCCGTGATGCTGGTGGTCAACAAGATCGACAGCGTGTCGCAGATGAGCGACATCTACGACTTTTATCAGCTGGGCATCGGCGACCCGATCGGCATCTCATCGACCAATATGATGAACTTCGGCGACCTGCTCGAGGCGGTGTGCGAACTGCTGCCCGGGGATGAGGATGAGGACGCCGAGCACGACGCCATCCAGGTGGCGGTGGTGGGCAAGCCCAACGTGGGCAAGAGCTCGCTGGTCAACCGGCTGCTGGGCCAGGAGCGGGTGATGGTCAGCGACATCGCGGGCACCACCCGCGACGCGATCGACACCCGGCTGACCGACGGCGAGGATCAGTTCGTCATCATCGATACCGCCGGCATCCGTAGGAAGCGCGCGATCGAATACCAGTCGCTCGAGCGGTTTTCGGTGGTGCGCGCGCTGGCGGCGATCGACCGCTGCGACGTGGCGCTGCTGGTGATCGACGCCGAGCAGGGCGTGTCGGAGCAGGATTCCAAGATCGCGGGCTACGTCGACGAGCAGGGCAAGGCCGCCGTGATCCTGGTCAACAAGTGGGATGCGGTCGAGAAGCAGACCGGCACGATGGAGGCCTACACCAAGCAGGTGCGCGAGCAGCTGAAGTTCATGAACTACGCGCAGGTGGTCTACATCTCGGCCTTGACCGGGCAGCGCGTGCACCGGGTGCTCGACGCGGTGCGCGCGGCCTACGCGCAGGCATCGCTACGCGTGACCACCGGGCTGCTCAACGACGTGCTGGCCGACGCTCAAAATGCCATGTCGCCGCCCAGCAGCGCCGGTCGCCGGCTCAAGATCTACTACGCCACGCAGCAGGCGGTGTGCCCGCCCACATTTGTGCTCTTCATCAACGACCAGACGCTCATGCACTTTTCCTACGAGCGCTACCTTGAGAACCAGTTCCGCAAGGCCTTCGGGTTTGAGGGCACGCCGGTTCGGTTCATCCTGCGCGAGCGCAAAAAAGAGGACGGAAGATGATGGATTTGAGGATTGCGCTGCCGCTGATCGCGGTGGCCGGCTACCTGATCGGCAACTTCCAGACCGGGCTCGTGGTCAGCCGCATGATGGGCACCGATGTGCGCGCGCACGGCAGCGGCGGCACGGGCGCCACCAATGTGATGCGCACGCTGGGCTGGCTGCCGAGTGCCCTGACGCTGGCGGGCGACATGGTCAAGGGCGCGCTGGCGGCGGGGCTGGGGCTGTGGCTGGGCGGCGTATGGGGCGCGCGGCTGGGCGGGCTGTGCGCGGTGCTGGGCCACAACTGGCCGGCGCTGTTCGGGTTCAGGGGCGGCAAGGGCATCGCCACGACCGGGGGCGTCATCCTGGCATTGAACCCGATCATCGCGCTGTCGCTGATCGCCTGTCAGGCGGCGGTGCTGCTGGTCACCCACATCATGTCGGTGGCCTCGCTGGTCTCGGCGGGGCTGTATGTGGTGCTGACGCTTATGCTGCATTGGGGCGACTGGTGGGCCATCGGCTACGCCGCTCTGCTCGGCGCGCTGGCCTTCTTTTCCCATCGAACGAACATCGACCGCTTGGCCCACAAGCGGGAGAATAAACTGAATTTCAAGGAGATCAACGACATCTCTCGAAAGAAAAAGACATAGAGGAGGCACCCGATATGGCGGAGCAGTACTTGATAGGGCTGGACATCGGCACCTCGGGCGCGAAGTGCATTCTGGTGAACCGGAAGGGCACGGTAGTGGCCTCGGCCACGCGCGAATACCCGCTCGACACGCCGCGCGCCGGTTGGGCCGAGCAGGACCCGGCCGACTGGTGGCGAGCGGTGGCCGAGGGCTGCCGCGCGATTCTCAATAAGGCGCAGGTGCCGACGGAAGCGATCGTCGCGCTCAGCCTGTCGGGGCAAATGCACGGCCTGGTGGCGCTCGACCGGGAGCGCCGGGTGATCCGGCCGTCGATCCTGTGGTGCGACCAGCGCACGCAGAAGCAGTGCGACGCTCTGACCGAGCGGGCGGGCGGGCCGGAGAAGCTGCTGACCTACACCAACAACCAGATGCTGACCGGCTATACCGGGGGCAAGATCCTCTGGCTCAAGGAGGAGGAGAGCGACAACTTCGCGCGCATGGATGTGTTCTGCTGCCCGAAGGACTACATCCGCCTGCTGCTCACGGGCGAGGTGGCGACCGACGTGTCCGACGGCTCGGGGACAGGATTCTTCGACACCAAAAACCGCCGCTGGAGCGACGAGCTGATCGCGCTCGCCGGGCTGGATAAGAGAATCTTTCCGCCCGTGCTGGAATCGACCGCGCTGGCCGGGCGCGTGACAGGGCGCGCCGCGGAGGAGACCGGCCTGCCCGAAGGCCTCAAGGTTTATGCGGGCGGCGGCGACGCGGTGATCCAAACGACCGGCTCGGGCCTGGTCAGGCCGGGCGTGCTGGGCGTGGTGATCGGCACGGCGGGTAATGTGGCGATGGGCTTTACGGGCTTTCATGAAAATCCCGCGGGCAAGCTGCAGATGTTCGCCAACAACGAGCCCGGGCTTTACCACGCGCTGGGCTGTACGCTGGCCGCGGGCAGCGCCTACCGCTGGTTCCGCGACACGCTGTGCGAGCGTCAAATTGAGGCGGCGCGCGCGCAGAGCTTAAGCGCCTACGATTTGATGGGCGAGTCGGCCGAAGCGTCGCGCCCCGGCGCGAACGGGGTGGTGTTCCTGCCCTACCTGGCGGGCGAGCGCTGTCCCTATCCCGACCCGAACGCGCGCGGCGTGTTCTACGGCATGAGCCTGGCGACCTCACGGTGTGATATGACCCGTGCGGTGATGGAGGGCGTCACCTATTCGCTCAGGCAGGTGGCCGAGCTGTTCACGCGCGTCGCGCCCTCTGAGAAGGTGTATTCCTCGGGCGGCGGTTCGGCCTCAAAGCTCTGGCGTCAGATCCAGGCCGACGTGTTCGGCCTGCCGGTTTACACGATGTCCGCCGCCAGCGAGGGCGGCGCCTACGGCGCGGTGCTGGTCGCCGGCGTGGGCGCGGGCGTCTGGAAGGATTTGAATGAGGCGATCTCGGTGCTGAGCGTCGAGACCGAGACGCTGCCCAACGGCGCGAACCGCGCGGCCTATGAGGACGCCTACGGGCTGTATTGCGACCTTTACCCGGCGCTCAAGCCGGTGTTTGACAAGGGCGCGAGGTAAGGCCTCTCCCCGCGTGAGCGGTCATGGGGATTCCAAAGGGGCGAAGTCCCCTTGGCGGGGTCCAGGGGCGGAGTCCCTGGTGTTCCCCCGCAACCCCGCGCCGCCGTATCCGCCCCCAGGCAATCGGAACGGAGCGCCGAG
>NZ_JBISDI010000062.1:0-11532 GCF_051162045.1 Anaerozeibacter quisquiliarum | reverse complement strand
AATAAACGTCACTCGCTTATTGCAAAATCTTTCGATCATTGGTATACTCAATAATTGGAGGATTATGGCATGTACCGCAATAAGCTGGGAAAGCGCTGCGGGCGCGCCTGCGCGCTGGTCGCGATGGCGGCTCTGCTGCTCGCGGGCTTGTGGGTGTGGGCGGAGGGGGCCGTGTGGCCGAACGCCTCCGGCAAGACGACCTACAAGAAGAGCGGCGCGGTTGTCGACGCCAGCCATGCCGAAGATGGTTACATCATGGCCAAGTACAAGCCCAGCAAGAAGAAACTCAAGGCCCGCGTCGCTCAGGGCGACACCGCGTACCAGTACGACCAGAACGGGCGCGGCGACTACGAGGTGTACTCGCTGCAGATGGGTGCGGGCAAGTACAAGCTGCAGCTGTACGAGCAGGTGAAGGGCTCGCGGTACGCGCCCAAGGCATCGGTTTCGTTCTCGGTCAAGGAGATGCGCGAGCACGCGCCGTTCCTGTGCCCCAACCAGTACATCTGGTACACCGAGGACAGCCAGGCGGTGGCCAAGTCATTGGAGCTGTGCGAGGGGCTTGCGGGCGATATGGACAAGGTGAGTGCCGTCTACAAGTTTATCGCCGGCAACATCCGGTATCACTACGTGCGCGCCATGACCGTTGAGCAGGGCTACCTGCCCGACGTGGACCTGTTGTTGTCGGAAGGCCAGGGCATATGCTTTGATATCGCGGCGTTGGCCGCGGCCATGCTGCGCGTCCAGGGCATCCCGACGAAGCTCGTGATCGGCTATGCCGACCGGAACTACCACGCCTGGAACGAGGTTTATGTGGACGGAGCCTTCAAGCGCATCGACCTGACCGGCGCGATCACCGGCGCCAAACCCGAGACGTACACCGCCGAGCGTTATTATTAGCCGACCTATCATTTAACGATGGAGGGGGAGAGCGGACATGCCCATCGAACAAAGCCGCCGCGCCGCCGTTTCGCTTGAGGAGACGAGCGCGTTCTGTGCCCAGATCGCGCTGATCCTGAGCGCGGGCATGCCGCTGCACGACGGCCTGGAGGCGCTCAGCCAGACCTGCGGGGGTGCGCGGGGCGGCGAAGCCTACGCCGCCGTCAGCCGTCGCGTGACCGAAGGGGGCTTGTTCGGCGAGGCACTCAAAGAAAGCGGGATTTTTCCGAAATATATGGTAGAGATGGCGACCATCGGCGAGCGGACCGGCAAGCTGGAGCAGGTATGTCAATCGCTGGCGGCGCACTACCGGCGCGAGGCGCAGGTGCGCAGCGCCGTGAAAAGCGCGACGGCCTACCCGCTGGTGCTGATGGCCATGATGGCCTGTGTGATCGCCGTGCTGACCTTCAAGGTGGTGCCCATCTTCGAGCAGGCGCTCGGCGGTATGGGCCTATCGGTGGGGGGCGGGGCAGGCGCGCTGATGCAGCTCGGCATGGGCGTCGGCAAGGGCGTCATGGTTGCGGTCGGCTTGGCCGCGGTGCTGATCCTGGTCTCGGCCGTCCTGCTGCGCACGCGGTTCAGGTCGCAGGCGCTGCGCGCGCTGTCTCGGCTGTTCCCGCCGCTCAAAAAGCTCGGCGAGCGTATCTTTGCCGCTCGGTTCGCCTCGGTGATGGCCATGATGCTGCGCAGCGGTTTCCCGATCGAGGAGGCGCTGCAAATGACGCCCGCCATCATAGGCGACGAGGCGGTGCGCCAGCGTGTGGAGGCGGTGGGCCGGGATGTGGCCGAGGGGCTGTCCTTCGCCGACGCGCTCGAGCGGTGCGCGCTGTTCGATGGGCTCAGCATGCGCGTGATCCGCACCGGCTGCGTGGCCGGGCAGGCGGACATAAGCCTTGCGCAGGTGGCCGACCGCTATGAGGAAGAAGTGGACGAAGGCATCTCGCGGCTGGTGTCGATCATCGAGCCAACGCTGGTGGCGCTCCTGTCGATCGTAATCGGCGCGATCCTGCTGTCGGTCATGCTGCCGATGGCGGGCATTATCTCCAGTATCGTATGATGCTGGTCACGCGAATCCGGCTGCGGCCGTCTTCGCGTGGGTGGGGAACGGGGGACCCGGATTGCTGAATTTCCTGCGGAGGGCGTCAGCCCGATGCGCAAGCGATGCCGAAGGGCATCACGCGAGCAGCCACGCCAACGGCGCGGGGCGGCCATTGCGAATGGAGTAAGGGCACTCTCGCCCTTTGCCGGAATCCATTTGCCTAGCTATGCCGGCACAAATGATTGAACAGGGAGGGCCTCGGCCCTCCAAGCCTCCCGAGAGAGGGGCGCGGGCGAAAGGCGGTGAGGACATGCGGGCATCGGTCGGCGCGCGTTTGCGCGGGGCGCGGGGGATCATCGCGTCGGTCGCGGTGTTCGCGCTGGTCCTCGCGCTGGTCATGGGCATCGTGGGCAATTTCGCTCGGCGCGCGGACGAGCGGCAGCTGCAAATGGTGCACGGCGCGGTCAAGCGCGCCGCGCTGACCTGCTATGCGGTGGAGGGGCACTACCCTCAAAAGCTCGACTACCTGCGCGAACACTACGGGCTTCGCTATGATGCGGAGCGCTGCCTGGTCGTCTACGATGCGTTTGCGTCCAACATCATGCCCGGCATCCGGGTGATTGCGAGGGGTCTGGCGGGCACAGGAGGTACGGAAGAGTGATCGGGCGGCAAAGGGCGCATGCCATATCGGGCGTGTTCATTTTCGCGCTGCTGGGCGCGTTCGCCGTGCTGTCTACGCTGCTCGTGCTGCTGGGCGCGCGGGCCTACCGCGCCGTGACCGAGCGCGCGGCGCTCTCTGCCGAGGAGCGCATCTTGCTCAACTACCCGCTCAACAAGGTGCGCATGAACGACTGTGCCGACCGGATTCGGGTGGATGAGAAGGACGGCGTGCCCATGCTGGTGATCCGCCACGACATCGACGGCGAATGGTATGAGACCAGCATCTACTGCCATCAAGGACGGCTGTACGAGCTGTTCGCGGCGGCGGACGACGAGATTCCGCTCGAGGAAGGCGAGCCGCTCGCGGCGGCGGACTACTTCAAGCCTGAGCTCAAAGACGGCGTCGTCTCCTTTGAGGTGGGCACGGGTTCGGGGGTCTACCGCGCGCAGGTCGCGCTGCGCTCTCGGAAAGGAGCGACGGCATGAGCAAGGGCCGTTCGTCGCTGTTGCTTGAGATCATCATCGTGCTGCTGTTCTTCGCGCTGTCGGGGGCCGTCGTGCTGGGCATGTTCCTCAAGGCGGGGGAACTCAGCGCGTCCGGGCGCGCGCTGGGCCGCGCGCTGTTCGCCGCGCAGGACGCGGTCGAGGGGTTGCGCGCGTCCGACGAACCGGAACAATACTTGGCTTCGGTCGGTTTTGCGCCGTCCGAGCCGGGCGGCTGGCGCAAGACCAATAAAACAGACCGGAGTCCGGAGATTTTGATTAACCTGGCGGACGAGGCGCTGCCGGCCGGACGGCTGTGGAGCGTGGAGGTGTCGGTGCACGACAGAGAGAAGCGGCTGACATCCCTGTCCGCGAGCTGGTATGTGCCGGATAAGGCGGTGGCGGAATGATTCGCAATGCGCAGCGCTACCGCATCGGGCCGGGGGCGGCGTCGCTAATCATGATCGTGGTGGTGCTGTGTCTGACGGTGCTCTCGCTGCTGGCGCTGATCGGCGCGCGCGCCGACTACCGGCTGGCGGAGCGGAGCCGCGAGATGGTTGCTTCCTATTATGATGCCGACGCGCGCACGCAGCGGGCGCTGGCGGCGCTCGACAGCGCGCTGATTGCGGCGCGCGCGGAACATGCGGACGAGCAGGGCTATTTCGGGGCGGTCCGTCATAACCTGCCAGAGGGTTGGATGCCGGTCGGCGATGTGCTGCGGTTCACGGCCGACGCGGGCGCGGGGCGGGCGCTGGTGATGGCGGTGGAGCTCCTGCCGCCGGGCGCGGCCGAGCGTTACCGGGTGACATCGGTGACGCTCGAGGGCGACATGACTTGGGAGGATCAGCCGATCGAAGGGTTGCTTGGGGCTGATTGATCCGGTTACAGGCGGGGTAGCTATGAACAAACGGGCGACGAGGGGGATGCGCTGTGGGATTGCAGGATGTGTTGACCAAGGTCGTGGAATTGGGCGGGTCGGATGTGTTCATTGTGCCGGGCGCGCCGGTGACGTACAAGGTGCGCGGCCAGGTTGTGACCGTGCCCGGAGACAAGCTGACGCCGCCCGACACCGAGCAATTGCTCCGGCAGGCATACGCCATCGCGCCGCGGCTATTCGATCGGTTGGCGCTCAAGGGTGACGACGATTTTTCATTCTCGATTAGCGACATCGGTCGGTTCAGGTGCAGCGCCTATCGGCAGCGCGGCTCGCTGGCGGCCTCGCTGCGGCTGGTGATGTTCGGGCTGCCCGACCCCGAACAGATGCACGTGCCCGACTCCGTGGTTGACCTGTACCGACAGAACAACGGGTTGGTGTTGGTCACCGGCGCGGCGGGCTCGGGCAAGACCACCACGCTGGCCTGCATCATCGATCGGATCAACAGCGAGCGTGCCGGTCACATCATCACGATCGAGGACCCGATCGAGTACCTGCACCCGCACAAGCGCTGCGTGATCAGCCAGCGCGAGGTGGGCGCGGATACCGAGAGCTTCTCGATTGCGCTGCGCGCCGCGCTGCGTCAGGCGCCCGACGTAATCATGGTGGGCGAGATGCGCGATTACGAAACCGCTCAAACCGCGATCACCGCCGCCGAGACCGGGCACCTGGTGCTGTCGTCGCTGCACACGGTGGGCGCGGCCAAGACCATCGACCGCATCGTCGATTCCTTCCCGGCCAACCAGCAGGCGCAGGTGCGGGTGCAGCTGTCGCTGGTGCTGCGCGCCGTGGTGTCGCAGCATCTCATGCCGACGACCGACGGGGGCCTGTATCCGGCGTTTGAGGTGATGATGGTGACGCCCGCGATCCAGTCGATGATCCGTGAGGGCAAGACCCACCAAATCGACAACGTGATCTACGGCGGGGCGGCGCAGGGCATGATCGCGCTCGACGCCGACCTGCTCAGGCTGTATAAGGAGGGCATCATCAGCGACCAGTACGCGCTGCTGTACGCGGCCAACCCCGAACTGATGCAAAAGAAGCTATAAACCGACCAGATTCGGTATCGAGAGGAGCGCGTTCCAATGGGCGAGGTTATCCGTATACAGATGATGGGCGAGTTTGCCATCTACATCGGCGAGCAGAAGATGGATCAACTGGTCAGCAAGTCGCGCAAAGGCGTGGCGCTCATGCAATACCTGATTTTGCACCGCAACGAGCCGGTGCCCAACTACCGGCTGCTCGAGACGTTGTGGACCAACGACCAGTCGAGCAACCCGGAAAACGCGCTCAAGACGCTGGTCAGCCGCATGCGCGCGGTGCTGAACCGGGCGAATGAAGGCCTGGGCGGCTGCATCGTGGCCGAGCGCGGCGCGTACCGCTGGCAGTGCATGGAGGGCATGTCGATCGACGCGTACGAGATCGACGAGTTGTTTTCGCAGCTGGGTGGCGTGACCGAACTGACCCCCGAGGCGCAGGAGCGCTACAACCGGGTGATTAAGCTGTACGCCGGCGACCTGCTGCAGGGCGGCGAGCAGACCGACTGGGCGCTGGCGCGCGCGGTCAGTCTGCACAACCAGTACCTGGTCACGGTGCACAAGTACGTCGAGCTGCTCAAGGCGGGCGAGCAGTACGACGAAATGATTAATGTGTGCCGCGCGGCGCTGGACGTGGACGCCTTCGACGAGCAGCTGCACCTGGAATTGATGGGCGCGCTGACCAAGGCCAAGCGCAACAACGAGGCGTTGCTTCAATATAAGCATGTCACCAACCTGCACTTCCGCTACCTGGGCGTGCAGCCGCCGGCGGCGATCCAGGAGTTTTACAAGCAGATCGTACAGGCGGGCAAGACGCTCGACTTCAACCTGGACACCATTCGCAACGAGTTGCGCGAGCACGGCGAGGTACGTGGTGCGTTTGTGTGCGAATACGCGGTGTTCAAGGAAATCTTCAATTTGCAGATGCGCAACCTCGAGCGGCTGGGCTCGACGATGTTCCTGGGGCTGATTATGATCAGCTCGGTCAGCGGCGGCGCCATGAACCCGCTCAAGCAAAACGACATCATGCAGGGACTCTTGGAGATACTCAAGGCCAACCTGCGCAAGGGCGACACGATCACCCACTTCAGCCCTACGCTGTATGCGCTGTTGCTGCCCACGGTCAATTACACCACCGGCAACATGGTCATGGAGCGGGTCAAGCGCTTCTTCTACCGGCGCTACCCCAACTCCAGCATCATGTTCAGCTACCGAGTCGGGCCGCTTTCGAGCGACGGGAAGAACACCTTGAAGTAAAAAAACAGGCACGCGTCGGTTTCGGCGCGTGCCTTTACGATACCCCGATCAGGCGGGAGACCGGCTCTCCGAGTAACCCGCATGTCACCGATCGGGGTTTTTTGCACAATAAATACCGAAAACAGGGTGAAAACCGCGCATTCGGTCGCATTTGCCGGCACCAATTCTTAACAAAAAAATCCTGGGCTGGAAAAATATGTAACTGCCCTCGTAACCGCCCATCCCTATAATGAGGATGTAAGTTGGAACATGGATCGGGGAACACACCCCGTCGATGACAAGGAGGGCAAATAAAATGAAGCGTAAGATGAAGTGGATCGCGGCCATCGTGATGGTGCTGTCGATGATCTTAAGCGCTGTGGCGGTAATGGCTGAGCAAGAAGGAATGATCGAGCCGGCCCCGACGTCCGCGCCGGTGGCGCAGGATGAAACCAGGCAGGAGGCCGTAAAAGAAACCGCGCCCGAGCAGACGCCCGCGCCCGAGCAGACGCCCGCGCCCGAGCAGACGCCCGCGCCCGAGCAGACGCCCGCGCCCGAGCAGACGCCCGCGCCCGAGCAGACGCCCGCGCCGGAGCAGACCGGCGAGCCTGAGCAGACCGGCGAACCCGAGCAGACCGGCGAGCCCGAGCAGACCGGCGAGCCCGAGCAGACCGGCGAACCCGAGCAGACGCCCGAACCCGAGCAGACGCCCGAACCCGAGCAGACGCCCGAACCCGAGCAGACGCCCGAACCCACGCCGGAACCGACCGAAGTCGTGGAATTCACCGGCAGCGTGAGGGTGGAGATCGTAAACCAGGGCGACATCGCGATCGGCGACAGGGTGACGCTCAGGGCGATCGTCAGCGGCGCGAACACGGACTACGAACTGGCCTGGCAGGTCAACAAAGGCAACGGCTTCCAGACGATCAACGGCGAGACGCGCGACACCTACGACTTTATCGTAACCGAGGACAACGCCGGTTATCAGTGGCAGGCCGTTGTGATCACGGAAGCGTAGTCAAAGGGCACAGAGGACGCCGGAACAGCGGTTCCGGCGCAAGCTCTTTCAAGGGGCGGCCGCTCCGCCGCCGCAGCGGCCCATCTCCCCGGCGCAGCGGCCCATCCCATTCCCCTCCTCGGAGGGGTGCCCCGGCAGGGGCGGGGTGGTTCCCCCGCAGGGCGCGGCCCCGGCTCCCGTCAGGTAAGGAACGACCACCCCGCCCGCGGGCACCCCTCCGAGGAGGGGAATGGGGAAGGAACCGTTTCCAGGACAAGCATTTTGCAGTTTGCAAGTAGAGATAAGGAGGAAGCGACATGACATTCAAAATCAAGAGGCTGTGGGCGTTGCTGATGGCGCTTGCGATGCTGGTGGGCGTGGCGGGCACGGCGCTGGCCAAGGAAACCTACTCAAAGCCCGTCGACCTCAATGGCCGGATTGTGCGGCCGCAGCCCACGCCGGACGATGCGGACGAGGGCCAAATTCCGGAGCAGCCGGGCGAGCCGAGCACCGAGCCGGGCACTGACCCGGATACCGAACCGGGCATAGAGGAACCGGCCACCGAGCCCGGTGCCGATCCGGGCACTGACCCGGGTGCCAATCCGGGTACTGACCCGGGCACCGATCCGGACACCGACGAGCCGGGCGAGCCCGAGCAGCCGGAAACGCCCGCGGAGCCCGAGTACGAAGTTGTGACCGAGCAAGAGGACGGCAAGGTGAACCTGCGCCGCACACCTGAGATTGCCGAGGACAACATCATTACCTCGATCCCCCGCGGCGCGCGGCTGACCGTGCTCGAGCGCGCGGGCGACTGGGTAAAGGTAACCTACAACGGCCAGGAGGGCTACGTAAACGCGCGGTTCGTAACCGAAATGCCCGCCGAAGCGGAGCAGCCCGACGAGCCGGAAGAGGAACCGACCGAAGTCCCGTTTGAGTCGAAGTACCAGCGCGACGGGGACGGCAACCTGATCCTGGACGAAAATGGCAACCCGGTCCCGCTGGAGCCCATGGAGGGCGAGGTGCAGTATAAGCGCGACGAGGAAGACAACCTGGTTCTGGACGAGAACGGGGAGCCGGTTGTCGTGGTGGAAGAGGACGAGCCCGCCCCGTTTGAATCGAAGTACCAGCGCGACGGGGACGGCAACCTGATCCTGGACGAAAATGGCAACCCGATCCCGCTGGAACCCATGGAGGGCGAGGTGCAGTATAAGCGCGACGACGACGGCAACCTGGAGCTGGACGAGAACGGGGAGCCGGTTGTCGTGGTGGAAGAGGAAGAAGAAAAGCCGTTGCCCGACGATCGGTCGATCCGTATCGAAGCGAAGCGGGACGGGGAGGGCGACCTCGTCGAGGGCGATATGATCGTGCTCACCGCGATCCTGAGCGGATATGAGGGGCTCGACTACGAAATCCAGTGGCAGGTTGCCCAGTCGTCTGCCGGCGCCTGGAGCGACATTCCCGGCGCGACTGGAGCCAGCTACGCGCTTGAGCTCAACGAGGATAATTACACCTGCTTCTACCGTGCGACGGTGACGGTTTCCGACGAGGGGTAGATCAAGCCCCGGGCAGGCGGCGATCCCGCCGGACGCAGATAGGAGATAAGATGTATTTACATCGAAGGAGGGCCTTCCATGTTTAATAGATTCAGGAAGCTGACGGCGCTCTTGGTCACAGCGGTCATGCTGATGACCATGTTGCCATTGAATGCGCTGGCCGCGGTCATCGCCGTGGACAACAGCGCACCCTTTTCGCCCCAGCAGATGGCTATGATGATTACGCCGGGCGACGGCGTATACGTCACCTATGAGTTCTATAATGGGGCAACACAGGTCGATAGGCGGATCGTAAAAGCGATCGAAGGTTCTGTGACCGCGCCGAGGCCCGCGACGCCGACCGACCCATCCGATGAGAGCAATAAGTTCGTCGGCTGGTTTATCGGCAGTGAGAGCGGCGAAGCGTATACGCCGGGCCCCACGGCCGCGCCCGAAGCGAGCGCCACGGTCAGGGTGTACGCGAAATTCTCGAAGGTCTTCCACGTGTACTTCCTCGATGTGGACGGCGCGAATGTCATCGCCACGCGGGAAGCCAAGGCCCCTGATTACAGGGTTACCCTTCCGCTCGAAACCGACTACCAGCCCACCGGGATGCTTGTGACCGGCTGGAAGATCAAGGGTACGGATACAGCGTTTACCGCCGACACTGTGGTGACCGAGGATACATACGTCTCGCCGGAAACAACCCCGATTTGGTGGGTTACCTTCGACACCCAGGGTGGCACGGCGCTCGCGTCGAAGCATGTGCAAAACGGACAGCCGCTGAGCCTGGACGAGGCCACCATCGGAATAACGACCAAGGTCGGCTATGCCTTCGGCGGCTGGTATGAGGACGCGGAGTACACCGGGCCGACGGGGGCAAGCATCACGCCCACCAAGGACACCACCATCTTCGCCAAGTGGAATCCGGCTTCCGTCAAATACACGGTCGTCTACTGGGGCGAGAACGCGGACGACGCCGGTTACTCCGTGCTCGCGACCGACGTCACCAAAACGGCTGATACGGGGACGGCGCTGACGCTCAACGCGACGACCGGAGCGCTGCCGAACAGCGTAACCGACCGCGCACACTTCATGTTCAATAATTCCGATACCGTGACCCTCGCGGCCGACGGGTCGTCGGTGCTGAACGTGTATTTTGCGCGAAAGTCGTACACGCTGACGTTTAGGGATTGGGAGGACGGTCATCGCGAAGGTTGGCATTGGGTTAAAGGGAAATGGGTCCCCGTCCATACCATCAACGCCAAGTATAACGCCAAGATTTCTGACAAATTCCCTGTTCCTGGGTATGTTGGGCGCGCATGGAAGGCGGAGTCGGAATCAGATTATTATTATGCGCTTCAGACCCTCGATCGGATGCCGGGTAAGAATGTCACTTTTGACTTGTATGATAAGAGTTCCCAGACTGAAAAGACGATCCACTACTATGTGCGGAATGTGGACGATACTGCATGGACGTTGCTCAAGGATGTAAAGACGTATTTCAACTTTATCACCTATGATGAGGAATACCATCCAATCGACGGTTTTACTCGCCAGAGCAAGCAAGAGGCGGGATTTAGTGGCGACATAAAGGATTTTCATAACAAAGAGGTTTCCCTCTACTACCTTCGCAACAAGTACGCGCTGACATTTAACAACTACGGCTCGCAGACCTCCGAGCAGGTAGCGTATGAGGCGTCTCTGTCTGGCAGGAATTGGACGCCCAGTCGTCCTTCCAGCTTTAGTGCCAATGCTGTGTTCAAGGGCTGGTACCCGGTTGCGCCCGCAAACATCACCAGTCCCGATGGCCAGAAGTTCAATTTTGCAAGCGAGAAGATGCCCGCCAGCAATCTCGTGCTCTACGCCTATTGGCAGGAGCCGACGATCAAGATCACGGTCGACATCGGCGAGGGCGAGGGGAACCCCTTCTCCAGCAACGAGGGAAAGGGCACCTCGGTCGAGGCGTCCGATGCCTACGGGGATGCGAAGGCCGCAATCGACGATGCGGGGAAGACCGTGTCGAAGTGGGTGGTTGGCGGAAGCAGCAACCCGATCGACATCAAGCAGCCGCGCGATACCGACACCAAGGTCTACGCCGTTTTTGCGGGGAACGCCGCCTACCGGGTCATATACGGCCTGGGGTCGGTCACCGGGGATGCGCCGGTGGACAACAACACTTATGAGACCGGCACCGGCGCCAAGGCGAAGCCATTCCCGACCGGGATCACCGTGCCGAACGGGGAGCAGTTTGCCTACTGGACGGATGCGACTGTGCCGGACAGCAAGTACTACCCCGGCGACAGCGTCCCGATTTACAACAGCAACGTGACGCTCACCGCAATCTACGTCCCGCAAGGCGCGACGGTTTCTGTGACCTATCACTCGAATTTTGGCACAGATACAACGGTTACGGTCGATGCGGGTATCAACAACAGCGAAATCACGGTGTTGGGCTATGACGCTGTCGTGGGTCTTCCGCAGCGCGATGGCTACGACTTCATCGGTTGGAACACCCAGGCGGACGGCAAGGGGACTTCCTTCGCCGCAGGTTCGTCCGCGCGCGTGGACAATACCGACAGCAACGATCTCTTTGCGAAGTGGAAGCTGAAGAAGTACACGATCACGACGTCGATCGACAACGGCGGAACGATCACGGCGACGGGTTCCGTTGAGCA
>NZ_JBISDI010000061.1:0-11587 GCF_051162045.1 Anaerozeibacter quisquiliarum | reverse complement strand
TGGCCACCGTGGATCACCTCGATTGCTTTGTCATCTGACGCCCATCCCGGCGTACTGGGTCTTGTTGAACTGCGCCAGCTCAATGGCGAGGCTGCGCACGTCGCTGTCGTCCCGGACATAGAGCTTTTCCACCTGCACGGTCACGCTCTGATCCTGGTGATAGGTGCGGCGGTTGTCGTAGCCGCTGCTCATGGACGTGCCCGCCTGCGCCGCGCCGGTCAGGTACCGGGCGGCGTTTTGGATGACCTTCGCCTGGGCCTCGCGCTCCAGCAGCACGCCTTCACCGATGCCCCGGATCATCATGCGGCCCACCTCGTCGCGGAACACAGCCGAGGGCGACTGGATCTTCAGCTTTTCCTTCGCCGCGTGCACAGCGGCTTCCGCAACGATCTTCATGGCATTCACGACAATGTTCTGGCCGCTCAAAATGCCAAGGGCGAGCCCAGCCATGGCGGAGAGACCGATGGGCTTTGTGGTATTGGAAGAAAGCTCTATTTTCAAAGCTGAAACAGCCTTGACCGCCGTTACACCGGCCGCGGAGCCGAACCCGTAGGCCATCATGCCAGCCGCGACGCCGGCGGACAGGTCTATGCCAATCGGGCGCGTCATGGCAGAGGGTGAGTGTGTCTGCGCGGCGGCTCTCAATGCAGTCTCAATGGAACTGGCGACAGTGGCCGCATCACCGGTCCAGCTGTAGGTGGTCATGCCACCCGCGATGCCGGCGGAGATATCGTTGCCGACGCCCAGGTATTCGTCCGCGGTCCGCACGACGGTCAGCAGCGCGTCCAGCTGTTCTCGAACCTTTGCCTCCGAGGCAGCGTCCAGCGTACCGCTGCTCAGTGCCGCCATCGCCTGCGTGATGTAGGTAGCTATGTTCTGCAGTTCCTCGGGGTTCAGGCTGAAGAGCTGTTCCAGCACCACAGATTTGCCCTGCTGGGCGCTTAAGGTTTCGCCGGCCGCGGCCAGATCCTCCACCCCCTGCACGAGGCTGGTGATGGAGGTGACTTTGTCGGAGGTGCTGGACTTCAGCCAGTCGGGGAGGAAGTTCTGGGGCTTTGTGTTCAGGCCCGCCTCCGCGTTCTCAACGCCCTCCGGCGAGCCGATCTTGGGCAGCACCTGCACGTGCAGCACGCCGTTTTCATCCGTGCCCAGCACCAGATCGGTGGCCTTGATCTGCGCCATCGCCTCGGGCGTGACCGGGATCGGGACGCCGTGCTCGTCGTAGAGCGCCAGGAGCCCCGCGTCGAATTTGTCCTTGAAGGTTTGCTCCGCGCCCTCCACCATGCCCACTTTCATGACCTGGCCGTCGAGGGAAACGGGATTTGCCGCCCGGAAGTCCGCCGCGGCCTGGGCATCGATGGGCGTCAACTGCACGGTGCCGGTGACGGTGGCGGACAGCGCCGTGGTCAGCGACGACGTATCGGTTTTGAACTGCTCCCACGCGGCCGAGGCGCTGGTCAGGTCCAGGTCCACCAGCACACGCTTGATCTCATCTAGCAGCGCCTCGTTGAACATGGCGGAGAGGCCCTCGAAGGACCCGGCGTTGGCCTTGAGGAAATCGGCAATGGACGTATACCCGCCCAGCACGTCCGTGATGTTGAGGTCAGGGAACAGCTTCGCTGTTTCATCAGGGGTAAGGCCGCCGGAAGGTCCGGCCCCGCCTGCTTGCACCGCGTCCTGGATCTGGGTGAGAATCGCCAGATACGATGCCAGTTCCCCCTCATCCATGCCCTTGGTCAGCTCGTCCAGCTGGGCCAGGATGCCGGAGGTGTTGCCGCCCTGGGCGGCCGCGATCTGAAACTCAGAAAGCAGGCCGACCAGCTTCTGCAGCTTCTCGTCCGCGCCGCCGAGCTCATCGCTCTGCAGCATCGGCCCCACCAGCTGGGACAGAGCTTCCGCATACTTCCTGGCGCCTTCGATCTTTGCCTGATTGTGCTGCGCATTCAAAGCGTCCAACGCCTTCTGTTTTTCCGCGCCGTCCTCCATCGCGGCGATGACCTTGTACTCGGAGGCGTAGGTTTCCTCGAGCGCCTTGTTGTACTCGGCGCTGCCCTGGGCGGCGGCCTTCATGGCGTCGGCGTACAGGTCGATGGATGTGGAGCCACCCTCCGCCTCAAGGCGAGCCTTCTCGGCTTCAACCCCCTGCAGGATCTGCTCGTACCCGCCGGATTCCCCCAGCGTATACTCCAGCTTGATCTGCACCCGCTGGGTGACGATCTCCTGAAGCCGCGCCTGGTCCTTTTCGGAAAGTTTCCCGTTCCGGCGCTTCTTCAGCAGGGCCTGAACTGCTTTGTCGTAGGTGTCGAGCTGCTTGAGCACCTCGTCCGACCGCGAATCTTTCACGCCCAGACCTTTGAGGATCTTTTGGCGCTCCTCCACCGCTTGGCGCAGCTGATCGCTGTCCGCCTTGAACTCGTCCACATAGGACTTGACGATCTCGGAGGTTTCCTGCTTGCCGTCGGTCCAGGTGGCGTTGAGTCGGGTCAGCCAGTCTTTCGACTCCTCGATCCCGCCGAAGCTGTCCGGCGAGAGGCCGAACCGCGCAAACGCGTCGTTTCCGGTGTCGAACACGGTGTTGGCTTGCTGCTCCGACCATGCTTTGGCCGTTTCCGCCATGCCCTGCAGCGCTTCCCGCGCCTCCCTGGCGCCGGAGGCGTAGTCGATCCAGCGGTACGCGCCGTACAGCGCCGCCGCGGCGACCGCCGCGATGCCGACGGGGCCCAGCAGGCTCCCGCACGCGGCCAGCACGCCCTTCATCCCGCCGCCGGCTTCGACCGTGGTGGTGATCAGCTTTCCGAACCCGGTGGAGATCGTGCCGACGGCGGTATTGAGCTTCCCCAGCACCAGAATCCCCGGCCCGATGCCCGCGACCCACGCGGCCGCGGTGATCAGCGCCTGGCGCTGGCCCGCGTCCAGATCCATGAGGCTGTCCAGCAGGTCGTCCGCGCCGGAGATCATGTTCTTGAGGGTTGGGGATAGGTCGTCGCCGATCGTCTGCCCGAACAGCTTCACCTTGTTGCCGAGGATGGTGATCCGGCTCTGGGTCGTGGCGTACCGGGTGGATGCTTCCTTCGTCAGCGCGGTATTGCGCTTCCACTCATCGTTCGCAAGCTCCAAGGACTTACCGAACAGCTCGTTGGCGTTGGTTGCGCGCAAAAGCGTGTCCCGGAGCCGTACTTCGGTGATGCCCATGTTCTCAAGCGTTGCGATGGCGCTGATCCCGGACTCGTCCATCTTGGAAAGGCCCACAATGAACGCCTGAATGGCGGACGCTGCGTCGGCCTTCCACGCCTGCTGGAATTCGGAGGCCGTCATGCCGGAGACCTTCGCGAAGTCGGAGAGGCCGCTCTTGCCGGTCTCCGCGGCCAGCTGCATCTGCGCCATGATCTTGCTAAACGCACTGCCGCCCGCTTCGGCTTCGATGCCCACCGACGCCAGCGCGGTGGAGAAGCCCAGGATCTGGGATTCGCTTAATCCGACCTGAGTGCCCGCGGAGGCGAGCCGGGTCGCCATCGCAACGATGTCCCGCTCGGTGGTGGCCATGTTGTTGCCGAGTTCCACGATGACCGAGCCCAGGCGCCCGAAGTTGTCCTGGGCCATGCCGGTGACGTTGGCGAACTGCGCCAGCGCCACAGCAGCTTCATCCGCCGCCAGATTCGTCGCGTTGCCCAGGTCGATCATGGCGCGGGTGAACGGCGTCAGCGCGGCGTTTTTGATGCCCAGCTGCCCCGCGTTTTCCATGACGGCGGCGATGGCGGTGGTGTCCGCCGTCACCTGCGTGGACATGGTCTTTACGTCGGCGGCGAGCCGCTTGTACTCGCCCTCGGTGGCGTCCACGGTCTTCCGGACGCCAGCGAACGCTTCCTCAAAGTCGATGGACGCCTTGGCGGCGGCGACGCCCAGCCCGGCGAGCGGGACGGAGGCGAAGGTCGTCAGCTTCTGCCCGGCGCGCTCCAGCGCCTGACCCGCGGCGGTGGCCTTCTTCCCGAAGGACTCCATGGCGGCGCCCGAGGCGAGCCACTTCGAACGCGCTTTTTCAAGTTTATTGGTGCAGCTCTGGATTTCCGACGCGGTTTCCTTCACGGCGGCTTTTGCGCCATTGAGGCCGGTTTCCGCCTTCGTCATCGCGTCGGCGGCGTTCTGCATGGATTTCCGGCTGGCGCCCAACTGGCCTTCCAGCTTCTTGATCTCCGCGCCGGTGGCCTTGTACTGTTTCTCAAGATCCAGCAGTTCCAGCCCCAGACGGTTGGATTCCTCGCTGTTGTCGCCGGTCGCCTTGACGCTGGCCGCATAGGCCGCGCGGGTCTGGTCGATCCGGCTCTTGAGGTCGGAATATCTGGACTTGGCCCCATCCAGCGAAGACTTTAATTCGTCGTTCTTCCGGACGGCGGCGGTGAGCTTCCCATTGGCGGCGTCCAGCGCGCGCCGGTATTGCTCCACCGCCTTTTCCTGTAACTGCAGCTTGTCCCGGAGCATGGCGAGGTTTGCGCCCAGCCCGGCGGCGGACTTCTCGAACCCGGATACGCCGGCGCCGGCCGCCTTGAACCGGCTCTCCGCCTCTTGGATCTGTTTCCCGATGCTGCCAAGGTTCCGGCTGAAATTATCCGAATCCAGAGACAGCGACACGACGAGGTCGCGCAGGGTTTCGGCCAAGGTTGTCGCCATCCTTTCATGAGGAAATCAGCAGAGAATCAGCGCGACCGCTGTGGCCACGCCTCGTCAATGAACCGGCGCTTGGGAATCTTCGCGCGCTCCTCGCGCTTTGCGTCCCAGGCACGGACAGAGAGAAAGCCGGGCATGTCCATGACGTCGATGTCGGTCATGGTCCACCCGGCTTTCAGGAGTTCGTTGTAGGTCGCCAGGATGTAGTCGTGCAGCGTCAGGACGCCTTCGTCTCCTGCGCTGCCGGCATAGGGAATTCAGAGAGCACGGAGGTGGCCTGGGCCTGGACCGCCATCATGGCGAAGGTGACGTCATGGATCAGGCGGTCCACCGGGTAGTGGTCGAACACGTCGTCGGGGGAAAACTGGTTGCCGAAGAGAATGCAGAACCAGCGGACGAGCACGTCCATGGCGTCCTCAACGCTGGTTTCGTCGGTTACGGGACTGCCTTCCAGCGCGCTCTTCGCGAGCCCGGTGATGTGCGCGTGCATTTTCGCAGCGGGACCCATCTCACGCAGCGCGCGGCCGGACACGAAATCAATGGAATATTTCCTGTCTTTCAGGGTGCAGGTGATCATGATCGGTGCTCCTCTCTATTGATAATCAGCCGCCGGCGGGCGTGACCACCGGCGTATACACGCTGGTCAGGAATGTTGCGGCCTTCTCCGGGGTGAAGCCATTCTGGCCCTCGTCGGCAATCGCCTGATAGCGCCCATCGTTGGTGCGCTTGAGGAACGACCACTCGAGTTTGCCGGTCTGCCGGGTCAGCGTTTTGCCTTCCTTCGTATGGTACTGCTCGGTCGCGGGCTTGGCGCGGCCTTTGAACAGCCACACAAAGCGGAAGGTGCCGTCCGCCTTCTCGCTCTTGAACCCGAGCGCGAAATAGGGCGGCGAATCACCCGCGGCGCGGAGGAGCACGCCGTTGTCGTCGATGGTGTTGTCCAGGATCATCTCTTGCAGCGTAAGCGGGATGTCCGCCATCTCCATGGTCAGCTTGACGTCGGGGTCGGGGTACAGCACCGAGCCCTCGATGTCATCGAAAAACTGAATGTCAGGGTCGGCGTTCTCCGGGGAGATCTGCGCGTCGATGGCGCCGGCGAGGAGTTGCAGCGCGCCATAGGCGAGTGTGGCTTCGGTATCGGTGGTCAGCGGCGCGAGCACCACGTTTTTGAGACCAACGGTGCTGGATACCACGGGGGAGGCGGTCGGTTCAGGCATGAGTTGTTCCTCCAATCTACAGTCTGGGGTTTAGAAAAGCCCCCGTTTGTCGAGGGCTTCGTTCAGGAGCTTCTTCAGTTCTTCATAGGCTTCTTCCGCCCTGGCGTCGAACGCGGGGCGAACGAAGGGATGCGGCGGCGCGGGATGGGGGCCGCCGTGCCCGAACTCGACCGGCACGCCATAGGCCGCGCCATCCGAGCGGTGGACGCCAACCGTCACGCGCGCGCCGCGCCGCCCGGACGCTTTCTTGATTCGGAGCGCGCCGCGCAGCTTGCCGGATCGCGGTTGCGGGTCGGTGCTCGCGTTCTGAATCATCTGATCCAGTAGCGGCTGCGCAGCGGTTTCGAGTATCCGGTTGGCAGCGGCGTCCCCGCCGTCCGTTCGGAGCGCTTCCGACATCCGCGCGATGTCCCCGCGCAGTTCCGCACCGCCTTTGAATTCCAGGCTCATGGCGATCCCTCCGATTCCATCCAGAGCACCCAAGTCCATGAGACGAGGTATTGGTTGGCTTCCTCATCCGGGGACGCCCGGACTCTTTCATCGATAAGCGCGAATCCAGCGGCACGCAGAGCGGCGCGGACTGTCAGGATGGCTTCTGTAGGGTCGGGCTCACTCCAGAGGTTGAGGTAGACGTACACTCGATAGCGCCGGAGGTCGTCGTCCCAATGCTCGCCCTCGGTGGTCATTGTCGTGTAGACTATGTATTGCGCCGGCGCGGTCGGCTGCGCGGCGGTGGGCTTCCACGCGTTGGGGAAAGCGGGGATGCCGGTGGGCTTCAGCGCGTCTTGAACTTGCTTCATCCGCCCACCCCCTTCGAGGACTCCGTGGTCAGCTTGAGGTACCGGCGCTTGAAATCGTACTCGCCCAGCTTTGTGATCCCGTGCTTTTCGTCTCGGAAGCGCATCCACATGCCGGGCTGGATGTCCCCGCGCCAGCGGATGATGAAGCACAGCCCGCGCTCGGCGGTTTCGGCGTCGCCGGCGATGAAGTAGCGGGATGAATCGTCCTCTACGGCGGCCCATACCCGGCAGACGGTTTCGTCCGTTTCCTCGGGGTAGCCGTTCTCGTTGATGGCGCTCACGGTGCGCCCGATCTCGATCATGTGCCGGAGCCGGCCTGGATGCGGGATGTTGCGCTGCATGGGCGAGCCTCCTAAAACATCTGTTCAATGGCGCGGTGTGGATACAAAAGCGCCCGGAACGCGGCGGTCATGATGTTGTAGCCGTTCTTCTCGCTGCTGTCACGACACTCGTAGAAATGGGAAGCCATGAGTAGCACGGCAAGCCGCACGGCCTGTGGTGCATCCGTATCAAAAGCTGTACGGCAGAAATCCTCGGCGGCTGCCTGCGCCTGCATGAGCAAGGATTGAAGCAGCGCGTCTTCCTCGTCGTGCTGTATGCGCAGGTGCGCTTTCAGCTCGGGGACGGTGACGATCACTCGCCTTCACCTTCGCCCGTGGTTCCAGTTGAGGTCCCCTCCGCCTCGCTTTCCATGAGGCCAACGGCGCGGAACGTGCTCAACAGCGCGTTGAAATCCGCGCGGAGCGCGGCGACGGTCGCAGCCTCGCTGTCGGGCTGGAAGGGCGCCTTCGGCATGGAAAGCGCCTCGTCGAGTCCTTCGACCGTTGCGCCGGGCAGAAATGTCAATTTTCCACCGATGACGGTCTCGCGGCCGCCGTGGGCGGTGTAGTTCCTTGATTGGTAGTCGCTCATCCGGATACCTCCTAATAGATAGGGGTTGCCTATTTCTCGGCAACCCCGCGTCAGTCCGTTTCATCAGGCGCTCTTCTGCGCGAGCACCTTCACTGCTTCGGGCAGAATCAGCTTGCCGTCCACGCGCTCGGAGGAGAGGAAGCCCACTTGCCCGGTGGCGGCGTACAACTCATTGAGCCGCTTGAACGAGCGCCCCTCCCGGTCGGCCACCCAATAGTAGCCAAGATCGCCGAACAGGATCGACTTCGCGCCGGCCGCGATGGTCGGCATAAAGGCCGAGGTGTACACCGGGCGGTTCAGGATGGTGTCGGGCGTGCCCGCCGTGACGGAAGGTTGCCAGATGTAGTCGCCCTGTCCGTTCTTGAGCTTGCGCAGCGCTTTGACCGTGGAGTCGTTCATGAGGAACACGGCGCCCCGGCGGTACGGCGCGCGCAGCGAATAGAACAGATCCATGACCTCGTCCATCGTGATCGCCGTCGCGCTGGCCGCCGTCACGCCGGTTTCCGCGCCACCCGTCGTTGCCAGAATACCCAGGGGCTTGCCGCTGCCGTTGCCGGTGAAGAACGCTTCCTCCTCGGCCGCGCCGATCCGGCGCGCGAACTCGCGGGCGATGTAGGAGGGCACGTCGAACACCGAGTCGTTCAGCAGTTCTTCGCTGACCTTGATCATGGTCGCCAGCTTGTAAGCGCCGATGGAGACCTGGCCGAAGGTGTCGTCGCTCTCGGGGTAGGCGGCTTCCTCGTCAATCCACGAGGCGCTGCCCTTGCTCGCCACGACCGGGATCTTCCGGTCGCCCGAGGACGTGGTGATCACCTTGGCGAGCCCGCGGAAGATGTTCTGCTCCTGGAGCGCTTCGATGAGGGTGCGCTGGAACTCATCCGGCGCGAGGAAACCGCCATGATCGTCCTCACCGATCTTGAGCGCGTTGTACACCTCGTGGGACACCGACTTGTTGCGCATGACCTGCCAGAAGGCGGACTTGTACTCGTCGGTGGCCCTGCCCGTTTTGCCTTTGTCCGCAGCCGCGCCGGGCTTATCGGTCAGGGGGGATCGGGTGGGTTGAGAGAGCTCGAGGTCGAGCGTGGACTGGCGCTCCAGGCGTTCGACTTCCTTGCCCAGGGTCACGACGTCGGCTTCCATCTTGTCGTAGGTCGCGGCGTCCTCGGCGGAGAGCATGCCGTCGTTGCCACGCTTGGAATCGAGAAAGGCTTTGGCGGCGTCCCACGCCTTGGCGCGCTTCTCGCGCAGGGTAAGAATCTGGTTCATACTGTTTCCTCCGTTCGTTTAGTGGGAAATAAGAAAGAGCCGCTTCTCCAGCGACTCCACGGGAACGCCCTCCGGGGGCTTGGGGATTCGAGCTTTTACCTTGTCCATGAGGTTGTTGGTGACGGCCCTGCGAGAGAAGGAGAAGCTGTTCTCCGACGCTTCGCCGGGCGGCGCGGACTCCTTGAACAGAAGTTCGTCGCAGAAGCCCAACTCCAGCGCCTTGTTGGCGTTCATCCACGTCTCGGCGTCCATGAGGTGGGACAGCTTTGCCCGGGATAGGCCCGTCTTGATCTCGTAGGCGTTGATGATCGACTCCTTATACTCGTCGAGCATTTGAACCGCCTTGCGCATTTCCTCGCTGTCGCCCAGCGCCAGCGTCGTGGGGTTATGGATCATCATGGTCGACACGGGCGACATGAAGACCCGCGTGCCGGCCATGGCGACGACGGATGCGGCGCTGGCCGCGATGCCGTCGATCTTGACGGTCACGTCGCCGGGGTACTCCATGAGCATGTTGTAGATCCGCGCCGCAGCAACGCAACATCCGCCCGGACTGTTGATCCAGATGGTGATGGGCCCGCTGCCGGAGACGAGGTCGGCCTTGAACGCGGCGGGCGTCACGTCGTCCTCGAACCAGCTCTCCTCGGCGATCACGCCGTCCAGGTACAGTGTGCGGGCATCCGGCACGGTTTCATCGCGCGCCCGGCAGTCGGGTTCCGACCACCGCCAGAATCTTTTCATTGAACTGCCTCCTCGTTTTGCCGACCGGCCGCAAACACGCCGGCGTCGGATAGTTTGGTCATGTTCCCATTGATGAGGAAAAGGTCGCCGCCGTCCTCGGGCGGGATGCGGTCGAGGTTCTCGAGTTCCCGGATGTCGTTGGCGCTCATCCAGCCGTTCTGCCGCGCGACCGCGTATCCGTTCATCCTCGATTGATAATCTCCTCGCAGCAGCCCCTCCACGTTGAAGCGCACAAAGTAGCGCTGTTTCTCGCTTGGAAGCAGCAGCGCGCGGTGAATGGACTGCTCCCAGCGCGTGATCCACGGGGAGAGCGTGTACTTCACGAACTCCAGCGACTGCTGCTCGATATTGGAGAAGCTGCTCTTTTCCAAGTCACCCACCATGTGGGGCGGCACCCGGAAGATGCGCGCGATCTCGTCGATCTGGAACTTGCGTGTCTCCAGGAACTGCGCCTGCTCCGGGGAGATGGAGATAGGCTTGTAGGCCATTCCCTCCTCTAAAACGGCGACGCGGTGCGCGTTGGCACTGCCCTGATAGATGGCGTTCCAGGACTCTCGCACGCGCTTGGGGTCTTTCACAACGCCCGGGTGCTCCAGCACACCGCCTGGTTGCGCGCCGTTCTGGAAGAAGGTCGCGCCGTACTCGTCGCAGGCTAGACCCATGCCAATGGCGTTCTTCGCCATTGCGATGGGCGAATATCCGACCAGCCCGTCAAAGCCGAGGCCCGGAATGTGGAGGACGTCCGACTGCGCGAGTATGACCGTGGACTTCTTGCCGAGCGTATTGACGTCCCCATCCGAGCGGGTATACCCGTAGAACAGCCGCCCGCGCGAATCCCGATCCACGCTCATTCGGTCGGGCATCAGCGGATAGAGCGCCACGACCTCGCCGCGCCCGTTTCGGATAATCTGGGCGTAGCCGTTGCCGAACAGGAGCAGATGCGTCATGAGGGTTTCCCGGAATGAAAACGCCGACATCTCCGGGTTCGGTTCGTCGTGCAGTATGCCGTACAGCGGATGTGTGAGGGCTTTCTCTTTTCCTCCCGAGTCGTTGTAGCGGTACACATGCAGCGGGAGCGACGCAACCGACTCGGACAGAATCCGTATGCAGGCATAGACGGCGGTCATCTGCATGGCGCTACGCTCGTTGACCGCCTTGCCGGCGGCGGTGCCGCCGGAGAAAAAAGAGTACGCGCCACCGTTCAGGGAGTTGCTCGGCGAAGATCGCCCCCCGGACGAAGGTCGCCCCCCGGGCTTGTCCCTCGGCTTAAAAATCCTTCCCAGGAGGCTAGACATACAAAAGCCCCCTCTCGTCGTAGATAGAGCCGCCCGCGCCGGCACAGAGCGCCGCCCGCGCGAAGCCCATGATCAAGGCGACCACGCCGTCGATCTTCTCGGTGGATTTCTTCTTATTGGGCTTGATGTTGCCGGCCGCGTCCTGATCGACGATCACATTGCCCATGTTCCAGTCGAGCACGGGGTGCTTGCCGTGGCGGATTTTCCCCTCCATCACAAACTGGTAGAAATCCTTAGACGGCGGAGACATGGAGACGAAGCCCTGCCCGAACGGGAACACCGTAAAGCCGTGCTCCGCGCCCAATTCTTCTAGATCCCGCCGGATCTTCTCCGCGCCGTAGCGGTCATAGGCGATCTCGCGGATGCGGTAGCGCTCGGACAGTTTCGCGATGAACGCTAGAACGCCAATAAGGAGCAGCACACAGGCCAATGCAATGCTTGCAAAAAGATTTGCCACACCGATCTTCCATCCTGCTCGATAAACGCATATGAAGCCAAACTCAAGTCCCACAATTGCCAAACCCAGAATGTATGTCGCCCAATTTGCCTTTGCCAGTTCGAGCAAGAGATTTTTCTGCTCGGCAGTCACGAAGAACATGCCGACCGAACAAAGCATGGCAACAAGATACGTCAAAGCCAGAGACGCAAAAGTATTGATTTGATTTGGGGTGGACTTGGCGCTGATGTTGTAAAA
>NZ_JBISDI010000060.1:0-11782 GCF_051162045.1 Anaerozeibacter quisquiliarum | reverse complement strand
CTTCAAGTCTAAACTTGTTTTTATTTTCAAACCACAGCATATTGTGGTCAACGTCTATTTATGCCTTCTGAACCACATTTCGTCATCATTATTACCGTCTCTACGTGGCTCGTCCAGGGGAACATGTCGACCGGCTGCACGTACTCGATCGCGTACGGCCCGCCTTCGCACAGGCGCTTGAGGTCGCGCGCGAGCGTTGCGGGGTCGCAGGATACGTAGACGATGCGCTCGGGCAGCGCGCGCCGGGCGGCGTCGATCAGGCGCTCGTCGAGGCCCCGGCGCGGCGGGTCGACGCACAGCACGTCGGGGCGCAGGCCCCTTTCGACCTGCCCGGCCAGCCAGCGCGCGGCGTCGTCACAGATGAACTCCGCCTTATCCTCGAGCCCGTTCGCCCGGGCGTTGAAGCGCGCGTCCTCGACCGCCGGGGACAAAAGCTCCACGCCCAGCGTCCGGAGGGCGCCCCGCGCCATGTAAAGCGCGATCGCGCCCGCGCCGCAGTAGGCGTCCACCACCGTCTCGCGTCCGGTGAGCGCGGCGGCATCCAGCGCCGCGCGGTACAGCGCCTCGGCCCCGCGCGCGTTGACCTGGAAGAACGACTGCGGCGACAGCCGGAACGTAAGCCCCGACAGTCGCTCGGTGAGCGCTCGCTCTCCCCTCACCCATTCACAGCGCCCGTCAAGCGCGTGCGCCGCGCGCGCGTTCAAGCGGCAGAAGTACGCCGACTTCATGCCGGGTACCTGCGCAAGCAGCCGCTCGGCCAGCGGCGCTGCATCGACCGCGCGGTCGGCGCTCAAAATCGCCATCCCCTCGCCCGCAGCGGTTACGCGCGTCACCAGGTAGCCCTCGAACTCCGGCGCGTCCGCAAGCCAGGCGCGGGCAACCCGCATGGCCTCTACGCTCTCTTCGCGCTGGATCAGGCAATCCCCGACCTCGGCTACGCGCCGCCCGCCCGCCTCGCGCAACCCGATCACACCGCCCGATATCGCGTACTCGGCCTTGTTGCGCGTGCGGAACGGATCGGCCATGCCGATTACCGGGCGCACGTCGGCATCGAACCCGCCCACCCGGCGCAGCGCATCCTGCACCTTGGTGCGCTTGAGCTCGAGCGAGTATTCGTAATCCATGTGCAGCGCGGCGCAGCCGCCGCATGCCGAGGCGTGGGGACAGGCGCTGCGCATACGTCGGGGCGAGGATGTCAGTACGCGAACGAGCCGCGCCTCGAGAAAGCGCGGCTTTTCGCGGATGATTTCGGCCTCCACCCGCTCGCCCGGCAACGCGCCCGGCACGAACGCGGCGCGCCCGTCGGGGGCGCGCCCGACGCCTTGCAGCTCCGAGCCCGCGCCGGTGATTTCAATTTCAATCAGCGGTCCGGCAACCACTACGACAACTCCGAAATGAGGTCGAGCAGCGCCTGTTTGCCGTCCGGGTGCGCGGCCAGCGCCTCCTCGATCGGCACATCGACGATGCGGTTGTCGCGAATACCCACCGCGCGTCCGCCAATATCGTCCTTGAGCAGCTTGAGCGCGTATTCGCCCAGCCGACTGGCGAGGATCCGGTCGTTGGCCGACGGACTGCCGCCGCGCTGGATGTAGCCGAGCACGGTCGCGCGCGTCTCGTGGGCCGCCAGCACCTCGATCATCAGCGCCACGTCGGAGGCCGTGATCCGCTTGGGGTTGAGCTGCCCCAGCGCCTCATACCGGTCGCGCAGCGCCTCGACGTCACTGGTCAGCGATTTGACCGCGCCCTCGGCGAAGATCATAATCATCGAGTGCTTGCCGCGCATCACGCCCCACTTGACGCGGTCGGCGATCTCCTCCACACTCCACTTGACCTCCGGGATCATCACCATCTCAGCGCCGCAGGCCAGCGCGGCGCTGACGGCGATGTCGCCGCAGTCGCGGCCCATGACGGTCACGAGGCTGGCGCGCTCGTGCGAATCGCTGGTCTCGCGGATGCGGTCGACGCAGTCGCAGGCGGTGTTGAGCGCGGTGTCAAAGCCGATCGTGTAGTCGGTGTAGGCGAGGTCGTTGTCGATCGTGCCCGGCACGCCCACGACGGGCATACCCATCTTCCACAGCACGTGCGCGCCGGCGAACGTTCCGTTGCCTCCGATCGCGACCAGCCCCTCGACGCCCAGCATCTTGAGGTTCGAAAGCGCCTTCTTCTGCACATCTTCTTTGAGGAAATCCAGGCAGCGCGCGGTCATCAGGAAGGTGCCGCCGCGGTGGATCTTGTCGGACACGCTGCGCGAGGTCATCAGCGCGAAGTCGTCGCTCTGCTCGCTCGAGCGCATCAGCAGCCCATTGTAGCCCCGCTTGAACCCGATCACCGATACATCGTTCTTGAGCCCGGCGCGCACCACCGCGCGCACCGCGGCGTTCATGCCGGGCGCGTCGCCGCCCGAGGTCAATACGCCAATCCGCTTCATAATATACTCATCCCTCCGATTCGTAGCCAGGCCACTCCCCTCCCAGGGGAATTTCCGGGCCGCCGCCCTCCATGTACAATCATTTGTACCGGTTCCGCCGGCGCAAATGGATTCCGGTAAAGGGCGAGTTTGTCCTCACTCAATTGGCAATGGTCGCCCATTCCCCTCTCACGCGCCTATGCTCGCAGGCAGATGCGCGTGACCCAAGCAGGCGCCGATCAAATTCCGCGCGCAGTGGCGGTTGCCTTTCCGCCATCTCGCCAGCCGCCGCCCGAATAGATCAGCGCTTACCTAGTAGCCCATTTCCTGCAGAAGGTCGCGCGCTTCCTTGGCTTCGCTCGTCAACGCCAACACCTCAAAGCAATTGTCGCCCGCCGACAGCGCGCGCGAAACCGTCCGCGATTTGACCAAAAACCCCTCGCGCGTGAGCGCGTCAACCGCGGCACACGCCCTCTTTTCGCTGTGCGCGATGTGAATGACCACCCACTTAGGCTCGCCCTGTTTCACGGTTTCCTCCTTGCATCCGAACGGATACAGGCGTATTATATACGCACAATGCGGTGTGCGCAAGCGAAACCGTGCGCCAAACGCCGCAATTTCTAAAAAAGCAGGTGGGTTTCCATGCAAAATATGCCCGTGGCCATCATTGAAATCGCTCAGGTTCCGCAAGCGCCCTCGATCGGACAGGAGGCAGCCGAGCGGTACCGGCTGCCGGAGGGCCTCGCCTACCTCGATGAAGCCGCGCCCGGCATCCGCTGGGACGCAAAGTACGCGGGGAGCGACAACTTCACCGGCGCGAGCGTCGACGGCTACGAGGCCAACCGCGTCGCGGTCAGCTTCGAGTTGGCGGAAGCGCTGCTCAAAGCGCAGCGCGCGGCCCGCGCCGAGGGGCTCGATCTGCTCGTCTGGGACGCGGCGCGGCCCCAGCGCGCGGTCGACCGCTTCGTCGCCTGGTCCGAGGAACCCGAGGACGGCCTGACAAAGGAAGCGCATTACCCAAACCTCGACAAGCGCGACCTGATCGGCGAGTACGTGGCACGCCGCTCGGGCCACAGCCGCGGCGGCGCAGTCGATTTGACGCTCACGGATGCCGAGGGCGAGCCGCTCGACATGGGCGGCGCGTTCGACCTGATGGACGCGCGCTCGCATCACGGCGCAAAAGGGCTGACCCGCGCGCAAGCAAAGTGCCGCGCGCGGCTTCGCCTCATCATGGAGCGGGCCGGCTTCAAAGCCTATGAATCCGAATGGTGGCACTATTCGCTGAAGGTCGAGCCCTTCCCCGACCAATACTTCGACTTCGTCATCGGCGAGACGCGGCCGATGCCCGCCGCGCCGGACGAACGCACAGCCGACGCCGATGTGAAGGAATGACCAAAATCCGGTGCGGGTTTTTTTAAAAGTCCTAAACAATTTCCGATACGCACCGATGTACTTTATGTGTAACGTCCTTACGCGCCCAATACTGAGGATGTGAAAGAGGGGGTTGCTCATGAAGTGGTATGCAAACATGAAAGTCTCAAAAAAGCTCGCGCTCGGTTTTTCTCTCGTCATGTTGATTGCGGTCGCCGTAGGCGCGGTCGGCATTGTCAGCCTGGATACCATGGTGCGCAACGGTACGCAGATGTATGAGCACATGACGGTGCCTATTGCGCAGCTCGCGGAAGTGGCCAGCTCCTTTCAGCGCATCTGCCTCAACCTGCGTAGCGCCATCCTAATGAACAGCCCCACGTACCTCACCCAATGGCAAGAGGAAATGGCGCAGAGCCGCCAGGTGATAGACGAGCAGGCCGAGGCGTTTTCCCAGCTGATCCGGTTGGAAGAGGAGCAGCAGGCATACGACGCCTTCATCGAGGCCCGGCGTGTCTTCACCGACTACGAAGACCAGATCATGTCAATGGCGTGGGAAAAGCGGAACGTGGACGCATTCGCGCTGCTTCGGTCGGACGAATTCAAGCAGGCCGAGCAGGCCGAGGAGGCCGCCATCTTCAACTTGGTGGAGCTCAAGCGGGCGGACGCCGAGAAAACCTCAAAGGAAAGCGGCCAGTTGTTCCGCAGTTCCACCACCGCAATGGCGATTACCATCGCCGCCAGCATCGCGGTGTCGATCGCGATCGCACTGTACATCGCCCGCATGATCAGCGGCTCCATGAAGAAGGTCACCGCCGCCGCCGAGCGCATCGCGGACGGCGACCTGTCGGTCGAGCTGGATATCAATCCGAAGGATGAAATCGGCGACCTGGCCCGCTCCTTCCGCCGGATGATCCAAAACCTCAACGAGGTGCTCGGCGACATCCACACCGCCTCCGAGCAGGTGTCCGCGGGCGCGAGCCAGCTGTCCGATTCCAGCATGTCGCTCTCCCAGGGCGCGAGCGAGCAGGCCAGCTCAATCGAGGAGTTGACCGCCTCACTCGAGCAGATCTCCTCCCAGACCAAGCAAAACGCGCAACACGCCAACGAGGCCAACAAGCTGGCCTCGGCCGCGCGCGACGACGCCGGGCAGGGCAACGAAGAAATGCAGGAAATGCTCAAGGCCATGGATGAGATCAACGAAGCCTCGAGCAACATCTCCCGCATCATCAAGGTCATCGACGACATCGCGTTCCAGACCAACATCCTGGCGCTCAACGCCGCAATCGAGGCCGCGCGCGCCGGAGAGCATGGCAAGGGCTTTGCCGTGGTGGCCGAGGAGGTACGCAGTCTGGCGGCCAAGTCGGCCAGCGCGGCCAAGGAAACCACCGACATGATCGGGGGCTCGATCGCCAAGGTAGACGCGGGCACCCAGCTGGCTGTCCACACCGCGGAAGCGCTCAAGAAGATTGTGGACGG
This sequence comes from Anaerozeibacter quisquiliarum, assembly GCF_051162045.1. Taxonomy (NCBI): domain Bacteria; kingdom Bacillati; phylum Bacillota; class Clostridia; order Eubacteriales; family Anaerozeibacteraceae; genus Anaerozeibacter; species Anaerozeibacter quisquiliarum. The sequence goes on along the minus strand of NZ_JBISDI010000060.1, from coordinate 6,528 downwards.
CGTGGCCAACGCCGCGTCGCTGGTCAGCCAGATCGACGTGGCCTCGGGCGAGCAGGCGATCGCTCTGGCGCAGATCAACCAAGCCGTGACGCAGGTGTCCCAGATCGTTCAGGCCAACTCCTCGGTCTCCGAAGAAAGCGCGGCGGCCAGCAAGGAACTGGCTAGCCAGGCCGAAACGATGCGCGACGCGGTCGGCAAGTTCCGCCTGCGGCGGACGCTTGACGCCCAAGGGTCCGCCCAGGCCGAATCCGTGCCCGCCGCGCCGGGTGAGGAGACTTTCGGCGCGTATTGATTGGCGTTCGGATAAACGCATGGACAGCCCCCGACGTCTGCGGCGTCGGGGGCTGCCTGGTCTTCGCGGCAAGGCCGCCGTGCGCCCTTCAGCGCATATTCTTCCGGAAATTGTAGCGCGTCTTCCAATAGCGCGTGTCGCGGCGTACCCAGTTGATGAAGTCGCCGCCCAGGAACAGGAACAGATTGAGCAGCGAGAACAGGATCATGGCGCGCGTGGACCAGTCGCCCATGATGAACACATACAGGTAGTACAGCGCGTTGGCCAGTGCCAGGTACTTGATTTGGATCGGTATCGCGAAGAAAAGCCGCACCTCGGCCTCCGGGTTCAAAATGGCAAACGCGAAGAACAGCGACAGGTTGAGGAAGGTGTTGGTGGCGTATCCGGTCAGCATAGCCGCGGCGATCGCACCCAGGATGCCGGCCCAGTAGTACAGGTTGAACTTGACCGTACCCCAGCGATTCTCGACATGCGTGCCTATCATGAAGTAGAAGTACAGCGACAGCAGGGCCCACAGCGGCGACAGGCTGGAAGGCAGGAACACGAAGGTAATCAGCCGCCACAGCTGCCCCTGAAACACCAGATCGCGCTGAAGCGCCATCTGGCCGATCAGCCCGAATCGCGTGACCATCGCCACCAAATACGTGACCGCCGTGCCCGCCACGACGTAGTTCATCAGCCCCGGCACGCAGAATTTGCGAAGTTTACGCTCGACCTCAAAAGGCAACCTCATTGCGCCTCCACCCCTTTCACTTGCACCTTAGCCGCTTGCGCGGCGAGCTCTTCGGTGCGCAGCCGTACCGCCTCGCGCAGCAACGCGTAACCCACCGCGAAAATGGGAATGCTCAGCAGCATGCCCAGCACGCCCATCAGGCCGCCGCCCACTGTGATCGCCGCCAGCACCCCGATCACCGGCAGTCCGACGCGGTTGCCCATGACGCGCGGGTAGATCAGGTTGCCCTCGAGCTGCTGCAAGATGACGAAGAACAGCGCGAACGCCAGTCCCCGCCCCAGCCCGTCGGCTGCGGCGATCAGCAGCGCGCCGATCGTGGCCGAGACGAGCGCGCCGAAGATGGGTACGATCGAGGCCGCGCCCACGAGCGTGGAGATGAAGAAGGCGTCGGGGAACCGGAAGATCATCATGCCGAGGAAGCACAGCCCCCAAAGGATCAGCGCCTCGGTGAGCTGGCCGGTGACGAAGCCGGTGAACACGCGGCCCGCGATGCCGCATATCTCGAGCGTGCGCTCGGCGAGCGCGGGCTTGACGAAGGCGCGCAGCGTTTTCTTCACCTGCTCGGCCAGTTGCTCCTTGATCGCCAGCACACTCAGCGCGAAGATGAATGCGATCATGCCGCTGGTCGCGGTGCCGAACACGGAACTCGCCACCGAGGCCACGCTGCCCAGCGTCGGCCCCAGCCCCCGCTTGAGGAAGTTCACGACGTCGGCCTGCATGCCCGCCCAGTCGAATTTGAACGCATCCACCCAACCGACCAGCGCGGGCATGTCGGATTCAAAGCGCTGCAGCCGCCGTTTGGCCATCTCCACCCAACCGGGCAGCTGCGTGAAAATTCGGGTGATCGCGCCGATCAACCGCGGCAGCACGATCGAACTGAGTGTGATGACCACCGCGAGCGCGATCAGCACCGCCAGCAGCATCGCCAACGGCCGCTTGAGCGCCTTCATGAGCCCCGGCGCGTGCTTGCCGTGCGGCCACAGCACCCGCCGCTCAAGCGCCGACATCGGGATGTTGAGCACGAACGCCAGCGCCAGGCCGTACAGCAGCGGCGACAGCACGCCGATCAGGCGAAAGGCGCCGTCGCGGATCGCCGGCAGATTGTGCACGGCGGCGGCCAGCACCACCGCGAAGCTGATCAGCCCCATCAGCGTCTTAACCGTCTTCCTGTCGAGCCGCATGTTCATCCCCTCCCATGCGTTTTCAACAGTGTAACGCGTCGCGGTAAAAAATGCAAGGGCCGTCTTCGCCTCCGCAGGACAATCGCGTACGGGCGTCAGAACAAAATGGCGCCACATTATTTTCCCGAATGTCCCAAAACCCGTTGACAGTGCCCATCTCGGTATGCTATACTAATTTTCGCTGTGAGTGATTCTCGATATCTGGGTGTGGCGCAGTTTGGTAGCGTGCTTGAATGGGGTTCAAGAGGCCGGAGGTTCGAATCCTCTCACCCAGACCATAATTTGTCTGAAAACTTGCGTTTTCAGACAAATTTTATATGCAAGTAGCGCAAAACGGCCGTCCCGAGACCCGATCTCGAAGCGGACGACCCGTCTCACCGCCGCCGTGCAGAATATGAAAAGGCTGGCCAAGGCCTTTCACTCCTTCATTCCCCTTTCCCTACACATAACAAACCCAGCGCCGCTCTCTTGCACGCTGGATTTGTCGATGGCCTGTGCCGGGCGCCGTCATGCGTCCGGCTTTTTGTTTGGTCATTGGGCGACGCCCCGGTTCTCATAGGCGTCGTAAGTCAGCTGTTGAAGAACCTTGGTGTTAGAGGCGACTGCCTTGGCGATGCGATCGACTTGTGCTTGGACTTCGCCCAGCACTTGTGTATGGGCGACGGCGTATTTGTCGATCTGGTTGTTGAAAGCATAGACTTTGTCCTCGAATCTCACCATCCTCAAGTCCATGGTTTCAACCTTCGCATCGAGCACGTCAAAGCGCACTTCGAGTCGGTCGATCCTTGCGCCCATGGCGTCGAAGCGGGCGTTCATTCCCGAACGCAGTGCGCCAACCTCGGTGTCGATCTTGGCTTCCACGGTCTCGAAGCGGGCGTTCATTTCCGAACGCAGTGCGCCAACCTCGGTGTCGATCTTGGCTTCCATGGTCTCGAAGCGGGCGTTCATTTGCGAACGCAGTGCGCCAACCTCGGTGTCGATCTTGCCTTCCATGGTCTCGAAGCGGGCGTTCATTTGCGAACGCAGTGCGCCAACCTCGGTGTCGATCTTGGCTTCCATGGTCTCGAAGCGAGCGTTCATTCCCGAACGCAGTGCGCCAACCTCGGTGTCGATCTTGGCTTCCAGTGCTCCGATCCTAGTCCCCAGTTGCTCAATGGCTTGCAGGATCTTGGACTCGTCCATGCAATCATCCCCCTGTGTGATGTATTGTACCATGTGCCGGAAGCGAAATCAAGGGCTTGCCAGCCCCCCAAACCGCCAGCCAGCGCGAGCGTAAGGCTCGTTCGCGTTCGCTGGCGTTGTCGTACGAACCCGGGACAAAGCCCAGGCCGATCGGCGCGGACACGCTCAAGGAACTGGGCGAGGCGTGTGCGGGGCAAAGGCCGAGGCTGGAGGGCAACCGCAGTTGACAACATGGGCGAATTTGATAAAATATAGGCATCGTTCCAATTCCATGGCGTCTGCATGTACGAAGAGGCGATGGCGGTTGTGGGAACTGGCGTGCTTCCCGCAAAGCACGAAGCACATATGCCTCGGGAACGGAATGTGGGCGCATCCATGTGGCGGGAGAATGTCGGCCCCAATTTGCGCTGTCAGGGGCGATGCGGCCAGGGCATCCTTGAAGCAGCACCCTTCCGCAGCCGTTAGCGGGGAGCGCGTTGTGTTCGCTCGCTTTCCCTGTAAAAATGATGATGCGGAAAAGCGGATCCGGCTTGTTTGTGAGACCGAGGAGGGCGCAATCATCTTCCAACTGAACCCGCGATGTGAAAAGCGCGGCCCGAGGAGCAAGGGATTCCGCGCGGACAATGGTTGCTTTTCTTCCTCAAACGCCCTCAATGCGGAGGGTGGCGAAAGGAAAGCGGTTGGTTTAATTGGGGTTGAAAGCACCATATTCGTAGCGCTGAGCGATCAAAAGACCGATCAGAATATGGTAAAGGCCACGTTATATAACGCTCCGCGTTTCATATTCCAGGTTGGGCGGAACAAGAAGGAGACACAATGCAAAATGCAGAAAGTCTCCTCGGTTGTAGAGTTCTGGAGGTGTAGCCTATGCCGGACGGATTGATTTCGATTGGCCGCATGGCGGAGATCAACCGTATGACGGTGCCCACGCTTCGGCTGTATGACAAACTGGGGCTGGTCAAGCCGGCGTGGACGGATCCGGAAACCGGCTACCGCTATTATGATATGGGCCAGAACGCGCGGCTGGATATGATTTCCTATATGAAAGAGTTGGGCATGAGCCTGGACGAGATCGGCAGCGTGCTGCAAAAAGAGGACATCGTGGTCGTGGAGGAAGTGCTCATCCGGAAAAATGAGCAGCTTCATCGCCAGATGCAGGAACTGAAGACTCGGCACAATGCCGTGGAACGTGCGATCAACAGCATTGAACGTTATCGAAAATCGCCGGCGAACAGAACAACATCCCTGGAGTTCATTGACAGGCGTCGGATCTGGGGCATACCCTGTTCCCGGAATTTTTACGCTACCGGGCTCCCCGATTATGAACATGTTCTGGCGGAGCTGAGAGCGGCGATGATTGAGCAGGATGTCAGCCAGGTTCACACCTATAATGTAGGAACGTCCATCACGAGAGAAGATTTTCTAGCACAAAACTTTCAAGCGAAGGATGTCTTCGTTTTTACGGATGAACACTTCATTCTGAAACAACAAACGCTGCTCCTGGACAGCGGCATGTATGCCTGCCTGTACCTGGATAATTATGATGAGGAGGAGCAAGGCGCACGCTCGCTGCTGCAGTTTTGCGCAGAACACCGCTATACCGTGGCCGCAGACTATATCTGCGAGGTCATGACCGAGTTCAACGTGTTCGAGAGTGCACGCAGAAACATGTATATGCGCCTGCAGGTTCCGGTAACATTTTGAAGCGAAAGTGCGGGCCGACGGATGAGGTCGCGCGATCTGACGCCCGCAAAGCCGCGATTCCCGGCTGTTTCGCGGCATGGCTGGCGGAAATGTTTCTCGCCATCCCGTGCGTACCGCCGCACGGCTGCCTTGGAAAGGCTGCGACGCTTAATCCCGGAACAGTATTTGGGATATACCGGTAAAAATGGCACAAGATGCTTGACTCTCATCTTACTGCAGGGTTTATGATATTGACAGATGATTAACAAGGAGGTTTTCCCCATGAAGAAGATCAGAGTGGTTCAGTATGGCTGCGGTAAGATGTCCAAGTACATTCTGCGGTACCTGCACGAGCACGGCGCTCAGATTGTCGGAGCGATCGACGTCAACCCCCAGGTGGTTGGTATGGATGTGGGCGATTTTGCGCAACTGGGGCTCAAGACGGGCGTCCTGATCTCCAACGATGCCGATAAGGTTCTGGACGAGTGCGACGCGGATGTGGCGATTGTCACGCTGTTCAGCTTTATCAATGATATCTACGACCACGTCGAGAAGTGCGTCACCCGCGGCATCAATGTGATTACCACCTGCGAGGAAGCCATCTATCCCTGGACGACTTCGGCTGCGCAGATCAACCGTCTGGATGCACTGGCGAAGAAAACCGATTGCACGATTGCCGGCTCCGGCATGCAGGATATTTTCTGGATCAACATGGTCGCTATGGCGGCAGCGGGCTGCAACCGCATCGCCAAGATCAAGGGCGCTTACAGCTACAATGTGGACGAGTATGGCCTCGCGCTGGCCAAGGCGCATGGCTGTGACCTGATGCCGGAAGAGTTTGAGGCGCAAATCGCGCATCCGGAAGTCTTTGAGCCATCCTATGCATGGAACGCCGCCGAAGCCATCTGCAACAAGCTGGGTCTGACGATCAAGACGATCACACAGAAGCATGTGCCCTACATCATCGACAAGGACATCTTCAGCACCACGCTGAACAAGACGATCGCCGCAGGCAAATGCATCGGCATGTCTGCCGTCGTGACGATTGAAACCATGCAGGGCATCACGGTGGAAGAGGAAACCATCGGCAAGGTTTACGGGCCCGATGACGGAGACCAGTGCGACTGGTGGATCACCGGCGAGCCCAATACCGAGTATCATGTGGTCAAGCCCGCGACGGTGGAGCACACCTGCGCCACGATTGTCAACCGGATCCCGAGTCTGCTGCTGGCGCCGGCCGGTTATGTCACCGCTGACCAACTCGGCGGGATTGCCTACATGGTCTACCCGATGGAGTACTATTGTTGATCTGGTCGGACGCAAAGCCCGCGCCTGTCTACGGAACACCCCGGCAGGCACAGGCTAAGATAAAATGAAGGCAACCCGGCCGAATGCGAAAAGCGCGTCCGGCCGGGCTGCTTTTAAGGCTCTAAACTATTCGTAGGGGTAAAGCCAGA
>NZ_JBISDI010000059.1:0-13416 GCF_051162045.1 Anaerozeibacter quisquiliarum | reverse complement strand
CCTAAAGCGCCTGCCACTCGCGCATAAAGCGCTGTACCTGATCCTCTATGTCAGCAAACGACTGATCCAGATTCAGCGTTCTCACCCATAATTGTTTCCCGTGTATGAGGTATCTCTGGTCCGGTACTATCTCCTCATCCGTCCGCGCATATAGCAACGCGCCGCTGACGGGAATGTTCCTGCCCGCCTGTGCGTTGTCCAGATACGTCAACACTTGATACAGGTTGGCGGAATGCAGTGCCTGCTTGTCGCGGTAATTTTGCAGCGCATGCGCATAATACTTGGTGTCAATGATTAGCATCCGGTCGGGTGCTCCCACCGTGATATCCGTGCGCATTGCGGGCAGCAGCAAAGTGTCCGAGCCTTCGTCCAGCGCCCAATCGACATAGGATGCAGAAACGCCGTACTGTGGGTAATGCTTTTTCAGATAGTTTCGGACGAACCGCTCATATAGCGCGCTCATGGCCTGGTCATCGGCAAAGGCCGTCATACGGGTTCCGCCGTTTTTCTCCGCAATCAAACGTTGATTTGCAACCATCCGGCAAACGGCCAACAGCATCCGATCAAGTCTGCTCTGCGCAGGAATCGGTATCACGTCCCAGCGAACGCGTCGAATATCCACATCCGATACCTGATCAAAGAATTGGAGCGACCGCTTCAGGTCCGCCTTTGTCTCTGGGCGAACAGCTTGGGCACGCAACATCCATTTCGCCGTTGCCTTCAATATTTGATTGGCCAAGGTATCCTCATAGTACTCATCATATTGGCAGGATAACCGCTGACGGCGGATTAACTGGCGCTTGAGCGTATCAGGGATGTCAATCTTACCGCGTGGGCAGCGTAAATCATCGACCTGCGGGACATAGCTGCGCTTGAGGCCGCGCCGCGCGAGGTCGGCCATTCCGCGAGATAGAATGGCCGCGTAGAGATCTTCCACATGCGCAAAGTCCTCCTGCCCCAGGAAGCGGAGGCCATCCTCCCGCAGAACCTGAAAGGCGTAGGCCAACATATGATAGATGTTCTGGATGCGGATCATTGCAGCGCGCTCCGCATGAGCGCCGACCAGCGGTCAACACGCGCCCTGTCGTCAAACCAGTACTCCCTGAGGAGCGGAATCAGTTCAAACTCCACCACCTGATGCAGCCATTCGTCCGTCGCTTCGCCGTCCATGCAGAAATAGCTGTGCCCGATCTCAAACCCCTTTCCGAGGGATTCATCCGCCGCGATCTCCTGATTCAGCGCTTGAATATGACGGATCAGCGCATTCAACCTGGTATTGGCCTTCTCCTCCAGATAAACCCTGAACCGCTCCGTTTCAAATGCCGCGCACATGGGAAAGAAGGAGAATCGGCGGCGGAGGGCGTAGTCCATCATGGCCAACGATCGGTCGGCGGTGTTCATCATGCCGATGAGATACACATTTTCCGGCACATAAAAGGTCTCGCCAGCGTAAAGCAGCTTGACGCGGTATTTCTCTCCGCGCTTGTCCCGCTCAATCAGCATGAGGAGCTCTCCGAAGATTTTGCTTAGGTTGCCTCGGTTGATTTCGTCGATGATGAAGAAGTAGTCGTTCTCTGGATCTTCCAGCGCCTTTTGGCAGAAGGTGTAGAACGGCCCTTTGCTGAGCTCAAACCCGCCCTTGTCGTTGGGGCGCAGGCCGACGATGAAGTCCTCGTAGCCATAGCTTTGATGGAACTGTACCATGGTGACGCGGTTTGCGTCCTTTTCCCCCATCAGGGAGTAGGCCAGCCGCTTGGCGATGAAGGTCTTGCCGACGCCCGGCGCGCCCTCCAAAATGACGTTCTTTTTATAGCGAATGAGACCGCAGAGGGTATCGTACTGCTCTGCTGGGAGGAACGCCTCAGAAAGAAAATCGGCACGCGTATAGGGATCAAACGATACGGCCTCCGGGATTTGCACCGGCTCGCCTCCCTCGGCGAACACCGCCTCCAATTTTTCCAGATCGTCCACATAGGAAGTGATATCCGTGAGCGCTTTCCGCGGAACGGAGTATGGCATATCCCACTCCCCGTGGTTTGTCCATTGCACTTCCCGAAGATTGCGGTTGTCGGTTCTTGTTTCGTCATGAGAATAATCGGACATGACGATTCCTCGCCCCACCAGCTTGCTCAGCCCGATCTTCGCATAGACAATATCGCCGATCTGCATCTCGTGGGCAAACTGCCAAATTGCCAGAGATTTATTCTTCGGATTGGTCTCCGGGCCGTAAACCTCTTTGCATTTTTCGTAAGCATCCTTCCGGGAGGGAATCATAGAAAAGTCACCGACGCCATCGAAGCCGACCACCATGATGCCTTTTTCAAGGCATTCCATCCATAGCGACGCGCTATTGTCAGGTGTATACATCCAGTAATGCGTTTGGCGATCCTCGCTGTCCTTGTCCCTTCTTTTCTGCGCGTTGATCCTCACCCATTTGGATATGATCTGCCCCGCGATCTGGTCATCCATGGGTGCCTTTTCACCGTCGGGCGTCAGTCTCCATATGCCGCGCTCCGCTTTGTCGATCAGCCCTTCGTAGGCGAGGTAGTTTCTGGCCCAAGCCACATCGTTGCGAAACACGCTCGTTCCGGTCTTTTCATGGACGACTTCCGTGATTTCCGGACTCAAATGCAGGTCCTGCTCAATCCGATCACAGACCTGTTGCGGCGTGGCCGATCCGCCAAGCGCACGGAGCGCTGCCAGAAGTGGCGCGAACCATCGTGCAAAGCGGGCGTTCGAAGCCTCTTCTGGTTTATCATCTCTTTCCACCCAAGCCATATGGGAAAGCTCCGGAAAAGTGTGCACCTCGCTGCCGTCCATCCCAAACGCCTGATTGCATTGGCGGATGATTTCGAGATAATCTTTTCCGGTTGGCATTGCCTTGGGCACCGCAAACGGAAACATGCCGCTTTGCGCCAAGTAATCGCGATTCCTGCCGTCGAGGTTGAGGTATGCATTGGGTCGAATCCAATAAAGCGCCATGGTCAGGTTCCAGCTTACCTGAGGTTGTTTTCGGACGACATCAAAGCATTTGATGAAAACAGCCTCGGTATCAATGGACGGATGATCAGCATAGTGGATGGCTGCCTGCGCCATCTGCCATAAGTGGTCAATATCGTCCGGCTTTCTGCGCTTATCATAGTGGTAGGCGAAAAATGCCATGGAGAGATTGTTGACTACCGGGATGCCGTCAAATGAAGTCGGCAAAGGCGCGGCTACATGCAGCGCAGTCTTCAAACCTCCGGTAATTGCCAGACGGTTCTCGTCTGTAATCCCACGGTTGAAACTACTGAATACCGTGAACGGATCAACATCCGTCATGAGATCGCCTCTCTCCATAAATGGCGACTTCATACCGATGTCGCGGAAGATGTTCTGAAGAATTCCCAATAGCGTTGGGCGATTCATTTCATACTGCAACAACTTGTTCGCCAACTCAGAGTAGAAGGGAATCCAGTCGAAAGTAGCCATAAGCTTCTCCTCCTGTGAACATTGATGGACGATCTTGTCCATTGTTTATCATGTAAATCATCACATGACGAGCCTGTTCGTTTTCCGCAGATACTTCGCCGGAATGGGCTTAGCAAGGCGAAGGGTGATGTTCATGGGGCGACTGCCTGTGTGGGACAGGTACTCGGCTTCGCCCAGGAACGTATAGGGCGTTACGCCATATTGGTCTTTTTTGTATTCCCGGACGAACAGCAGGATTCTGCTGCCCGATTCCCGGTGGTGGATGTAGCGCTGACCCGTCGGGCTCTCCTCGCTAGTCGTTGACTGGCTCTGCCAATGAAAGAGCGTCTCATTTACGGCGTAGTCGTTGTACATGGTCGTTGGCGAATAATCCTTGTCGGACTTGTTCAGCGTGACAAAGAAGATGTCTATGCCCTTCTCCGGCAGATACTTCACGCCCTCACGGACGTTTGCAGGCTGCATGAAATCCATAGCGACCAACGCCTGATCGCGGCTGTAGGTGCAGTGCGCATCCAGCGGGCACTCAAAGCCCAGATCGATGGACTCGTCGACGAAATCGATGTGGTCGAAGTTGTACCGGAGCAGGTCCTTCAACTCCGAACATAGCACAGGGCAGGCAGAGATGGACCGGATGGCGTCCGTCGCTTGCTCAAAACCACATTCCTCAAACGGCCTCTGCCAGACGGTAAACTGAAACATGTTCAGCATGCGACGTTCCCGTTCGGTGAGCAAGCTATCGTTGAGATCGTCTGCCATCTCCAGCGCATCCAGGAGGAACCTAATCCAGCGCCGGCTGTCGATGCCACAGATTCGCGAAAACGCCTTGGAAAGAACATCCTCAAGCGCCTCCTCGAATTCCGGCATCACTCCGGCTAGGACGCACAACCGCGAAAACGAAGCGCTTTTGTAGATGCCACGTGGGTCGAGGTGATAGAACGTGCAGAAATTGGCGAGCGTTGGCGGTAGGCCTGTGTCATCTTCAAGCGTTCGGATGCGGTCAACAATCCCGCGACGGCCCGTCAATGAAGCGCGGATGTTCTCCAGAATGTACTCCTGCGCGATTCTTTCCAGCTGGATAAAGCAGCCCTTCGGGACCGACACAAAGCCGTCCCTGATCTCGCGCTGGATGCTTCTGCGCGTCATACTCAGCAGCGCCTCCAGCTTGCCTTCAAAATCGTAGCGCTGGTTCGCCTGCCCGATGAAATCCAGCGCTGTCAGGCATTCCTTGCCGTCCGCTAGCCGAAGGCCGCGCCCCAATTGCTGCAGGAATACCGTCAGCGATTCAGTGGGCCTGAGAAACAGCACCGTATTGACCTCCGGGATGTCCACGCCTTCGTTGTAGACGTCCACGGTAAAGATGAAGCGCACCTCTCCAGATGCCAGCGCCTTCTTTGCGCCTTCGCGCACGTCGCTGGGTGTTTCGCCTGTGACGCTCATGGAGCGGATGCCTGCCCGGTCGAAGTATTCGGCCATGAACTCCGCGTGCCGGACGGAGACGCAAAAGCCGAGTCCCTTCACATCGTCCAGGTCAGTCACGTATCGAGTTAAGGACTGAATGACCATGTCCGCACGCCGCTCCGCGACTGCGCGGTCGATTGTATAGAGATTCGAAAGTTCCTCCCGGTCGTAACCGCCGCGTGACCAACGCACTCCTGTCAGGTCGACGGTATCCGTCACCCCGAAATACTGAAATGGGCACAGGAGCTTTCGCTCGATGGCCTCCGGAAGACGAATTTCCGCCGCGATACGTCCGCCGAACCAATTGAGCACATCCTGCCCGTCCATGCGCTCCGGCGTGGCGGTCAGCCCCAGCAGGATCTTGGGCTGGTAATACGAAAGTAGCTGCGCATAAGTCGGTGCGGCAGCGTGATGGAATTCGTCCACGACGATATAGTCGTAGAAATCTGATGTGGTGCGCGAGGTCAGATCCTGAGAATTGAGCATCTGCACGGAGATAAATAGGTGATTGAGGCTCTCTGGCCGATACCCGCCCACGAACAGGTCGCCGAAATTCATGTTCTTGAGGACGCCGCGAAAGCAGTCCATACTCTGCTTCAGGATTTCTTCCCGATGCGCGACAAACAGAAGCCGGCATGCGTTCCCCGGATGTGTCTTCACGTACCGTTTATAATCGAAGGCGGAGACCACCGTTTTGCCCGTTCCGGTGGCGGCCACTACGAGGTTGCGGTACGCCCCTCGGACGCTGCGTTCCGCCTCCAGCGCATCCAGGATTTCCTGCTGATACGGGTATGGACGGATCTCAAAGGAATAAGCCGGATCTCCCACACGCTGCCCGATACGCTCCGCCTTCAATGCGGAGACAAGGCGCATTTCCTGTGATTCATCGTACTGCTCAAATTCCGGCGAATTCCAGTAGCTTTCAAAAGTGGCGTCGATCTTTCGGATCGTCTCCGCCTGGTCCCGCTCGGTTAGCTTCACATTCCATTCAAGCCCGCTGGAAATGGCGGGCTTTGTCAAATTGGAAGAGCCCACATAGGCTGTGGAGAAGCCGCTGTTCCGGTAGAACACATACGTCTTGGCGTGCAGCCGGGTTCGTGCAGTATCATAGGAGATCCTGATATCAGTGTTCGGCAGCCGCTGGAGTTCCGCGATTGCCTTCACGTCGGTCGCGCCCAGGTAGGAAGTCGTGATGATGCGTAGCTGCCCGCCGTTTTGGGTAAATGAGCACAGCTCGCCCAGAATCATCCGGAGCCCGCTCCACTTGATGAACGAGACCAACATGTCTATGCGGTCGCAGGAGAGGATCTCCTTTTTCAGTTCCGCAGACAGGCTGGGTTCGTTTCCTGCGCCCGTGAATAGTGAGCTCTGCGCGATGGATGTCTCCGGACGGACGCATTCTCGCTGAATGGTATTCCTTGCTTCCTTGAAGGACAGCAGCATGCGTGCCGGGCTTTCCACTGCCAGGCTACGCTCGAAAGCGAGTGATTCCACCAAGCGGTTCACAAAACACACTTGACCGTTGAGCCCCGCCGTTTCGCCTAATTCACTCAAAACCCGCTCGGTGATATGAGAAACATATTGGGAGAGCACCTTCGGGGCTTCGGCCTTATCCAGATCGTCGGCAACAACAAAGTGGTCCTGTGCATCATCCAGGACTTTTTTGGTCGCTGTGTTGATCAGCTGTTCATAGAGGCCGGAAGGAAGCATGTTTCCACCTTTCAATTGCTGGAAATGTGATAATAGATCAGCTTTCTATAATTATAACCTATTATTCCCTGAAGCTCAAGTATTCTCAGAAGAGATCGTGTCTTCAAGATGACCCATTCTCCGCATAAGAGCTCTACGCTACCAATTGAAGGAATGGAAATGGCAGGATGAAGAAACATACGTCCTTTTTTGTGGCAAAGGGTAAGGACCCCGGTCCTTACCTTGAGAACAGCGTAGTATCATCGTAAATGCTGACCTTCCGGTCGTACGACCGGAAGGTCAGCACGTTGAGAAAGCTGTCGGCGTACGGAACATTCGCCAGAATTCTGGGGAATGTTACAATGCAGGCCCTACTATAGATCGAGGACTGTTTCGGCTAGCTAGCATCTCTCATTACATGCTTCGCAAGGGTGGAAATTGCAAAAACTGCAGATGGGCGAGAATTTTGGCTCTGAGCGTGCACGCACTCATAGCTATGTGGATAAAAGCAAACCGAAACCAAATTCCCGAGACACCGTTGGCGAAAAGATCGGCATATGTTGGCTTCCAGATGGATCTGTCGCCAGTAAAGGGCGACCCCAGAGACTATAGCTTGGTGATCGGACGACCACCAAGCTATGGGGGATGAAAGCCAACCGGAACAAATATCCTGCAACTTCGTTCGGGAAAACTATAGCCGTAAGCGTTCCTTAAGGTTGGGGACTATCGACCCCAACCTTTCGATGGCAAGTGTGAGCTACATGGTTCAGGACCCGCCAATAACAATTCTGTTAAGCAAAAATTCTGCGTCACAAAATGTACCTAACAAAGATGAGAACCGCATTCTTACCGGGTAGAAAATACTTATTGAATTTCGAGCCGCGACTTTGAGCACAAGCTTGATGGCGGCAGGCAACATCCCACGGGTGTGATGAACCCCAGCTTGTGCAGAATTCTGCACAAGCTGGGAACGTCAGGACAACCTGAGATAAGCTCGGTAAAAGGGTAGGCGTCTTTCACGACAATATAAAAGGTCAAGAAGTTGTCTGAGGCCGCTGACGATGAACCCAAGCAAAGGCTTCGCCGTAACGAGAGTCCATCAACAAGGCGTATACCGACGTGATACACCGGGAGCACGCCGACGGAGTAAGGCCTGCGACCAACTTGGGCAGGAAACCCCCGTCTTCACCATCCCTCACGGACCTCCGGGGCGCCGACGTTAAAGACACTATACGCACCAGCATAGCCTTTCATCGGAGGATCTGCGGTGTCTCAATGAAGGCACTTCCGTTTGATTACGCGCTAGTCATTCACAACATTCGGCAGAATTCTGAGTTGAAAAGAGTTTTAGAATGTGAATCCAGAAACAATACCCTGTGGTCGGGCGACCACAGGGTATTATAAGCCATTGCGTTTCAAAGGCTCCTAGCCGTCAAATCGCTCAGCCGGGAGCAGATTTTGCCCAACAGCTTTCACCTAGAGTTGATAGCTTTGAGGTCGCCCGACCTCATAGCTATCGGAATGAAAGCAAAAGTGAAAAACCAAGAACCAGAGGGTCCTTTCTGCCAAAAACGTCGACGACCTTCCCCTCGTGCGAGGGGAGGGTGGATAGATTGAGAATGATCCTGAAAAGTGGCGTGTCATTGGGGCCATTTCGAACCGGCTGGGCGGCGGAACCTGAAATCATTCCAACGCGGGAACTGGTGATGAAATTGAGCCGCTCCTCGAGTTGCAGACATAAGAACGGCAGCTTCGAAAACCCGTATATGACAGTTTTGTTCCGCAGAATTCTGCGGAACAAAATGACGCCGGGAGGTGGACGCTGAAATATTGGGAAAGCTCACCGGTGCTACCTACGAAGCCATCTACTGCTCCCGCCTGTGCAAAATTTTGCACAGGCGGGAAACGCATGATGTGGGCGATCAAGGTTGGCTCAATGAAGATGTGCTCGCACGAGCACTTCTTACTGCGGCACAAGGAGCAAACAAAATTGCTCTGGATTACGCACTTGTCGTTCACAACTTTCCAGCAGAATTCTGCGGAAAGTTGTAGAAAGTTTTACGGGCAATCATAGGGGGCTGAAAAGAAAACCCTTGCGTTTCGAAGCCTCCTAGCCGTCAAGGTACTCGGCCAGAAGCAAATCTAGTCTACAGCTATCATCAGAGACGATAGCCTGGACCCAAGGCGAGAATCTGACCTCGGTCGGATGAGCATAGGGCTTCAAAGCGTAATACCACAACGCCATATGAGCAACAGGGCTGTGCTTGGCGATTCGATTAAGGAAATTGAAAGGCAAATCCAGTAAGCACATCTTGCCGGGGTTTATGGAGATCCTGCGACGACTCTGTTGATCAGAATTCTGATCAACAAAATGACGCCGGGCGAACGCTGAGATCATTCCTTTCCTTTACTCGGCTCTTTCGCATGCTTCTTCCGGTAGTTCTCAATCTTGCGTGCATTCCGGTAAGCCTGGCAGGACGGGTGCTGACAATAGCGCTGCTGCCCGTAGGCCGTAATCAGCTGATGGCAACACTCACAGCGGATAAAATGACGGCTTCCGCGTGCGAGCTCCTCGCCGCCCGTCAAGCCGGACATGCAGCTGAGCGTGTACCAGCAAACGTCGAAGATGGAATTGACAAACGGCTTCAACGCCAGTTTGCCCTGATTCTGCTCATACTCCAGTTTCATCTGAAGCGGGGGGAACATCCCGACATAGCCAAACATGACGCTGGAATCCAACCATATGCGCATACCGGGTTTCCCCTCCGGCGCGCGAAAATGCTCAAAGAACGACGGAGTGTCAAACAGCTTCCCATCATAATATAAGGAACGTGCGACGCTGTCGTCGTCTCTTTCAATGGCGTCGATGGCCAGATAACAGCCCATGGCGCTACAAATGGCATGGAGGTCGTGCAGAAAGTCATCAACACGGAAGGCTGCCGTGCGCGAAATTCTTTCCTGCGTGATCTGATGCGTTCGCTCGGGCGTTACAAGCGGTCTTTTATCTTCCACCGAACGAAGAAGCTTCTCCATCACGTCCGCAGGATCGGCTTCCTTTTCATTGGTTGGTGCTTGGGATAAATTCACCGTTTCGACTTCAGCCAAGATATCTTTATGATTGTAGGGATGGATGTTCTCACTGCACCACTGCGCAATGAGCTCCGTATAGGGCTTGTCGCTGACGCCCGGCTTATTGATGGCCTCATATAGGTTCATCAGTCCCGCCAGAAGCTCCTGGCCGGTTAGCGGCGAATCATTTTCCCACGCAGAAAAGTCATCCGTATCAAGACAAGGAATTAAACAGAGCCCGTCTTCCCGACTTTCCATTTCATAGTAAGGAAAGCGGATGGCCTTCTGCCGGATGTTCCCCATGCCACCAACGCTGACGGATTGAAAGGTTCCAAGGCCGCTCTTGGTCGAGCTGCTCCATTCCAAACCGAGCAGATCATCAGTTTTCTTACGGTTGGGCAAGCAAACACCGCCTTCACACCATGCCGATACCGACAGTATGATTCCATTTGGTGTATTCTACCGCAAACCCGGCCTCCTCGCAATGATTTTCTGGAGCAATGAAGAATCTAGAGTGATACCGAATGTGTAACCGAATGGAATTTCCCGTTTGGTTTTTAATTTGCATGATCCGTGTTATACTACATGAGGGTGGTGACCAGAGCACCATTCACGAGAGGACATCAGGCCAAGTGGCGTCGCCACTGTCCAGGCCGGATGCCCTCTTTTGTTTTATCGGGTAGTCAAGCAGATGGGAGGATGGTCATGGACCTGGATTACTTGGAGCTGTTGCTGGAAACAAGGAAAGCACTAGACCGGGCGCGCTGGGCGCGGGAGCGGCTGGGGCACAACCGCATGAAGAGCGAGTGCAGTACTTCGAATTTGCAGCATACCATTCGCGGCAAGGGCGGACACAGCGATCCCACGGCAAACCGCGCCATGGCCGCATACGACTACGAGCTGGACGCCAAGTGCGCGGAGGAGGAACTGGAGAAGAATAAAGCGCAGATCGTCCTAATGGCCAAGGGCAGTAAATACCCAGATCTCATGCAGGCTCTTTACTGGAGGATCGTCGGAGGGTTGTCATGGGAGGAGGTCAACAAGCAGCTTGGCGGACGATACACCGCGAAGGGCCTACGCCGGGCCGTTGAGCGCGCAAGGAGTCAAAGCGCATCCGCATGGTGCGAGCGGTGGATTCAGGCAATCGAAGATGGTGCATGACGAGCAAGCAGCGTACCCGTTGGGGCGCTGCTTTTTAATGCTCATTTATTAATGAAAGGAGAACGTCATGAATGTCTTTGAAGCCGCCCGGCAGATAAACTGTGTGGATGCGGCCACGCAACTGCGTCTCCCTCTAAAACACTGCGGCAGCAAAGCCTACACATGCTGCCTATTCCATACGGAGAGAACGCCTTCCATGTGCCTTTACAGCGGCAACGGAGGCTTCTATTGTTTCGGCTGCCATGAACATGGCGACAGCATCCGCTTGTATCAGCAGGCGCTGCATCTTTCCCCGCTGGAGGCCGCAAAGCAAATCTGCAGCGACTTCGGCATGACGTACGATGCGCCGAGCCGCACCCAGCGAAAAAACGCCGCGCCTCCCCTTACCGTTCCTAGGATGGACGCCCGGAAGCTGGCCAGCACGCTGACAGCATGGCGAGAAGGACGCATTGACACGCTGCTTGTCCAAAAGCGCGACGCCACCCGGCAGATGGACAACATCGAACATGAATACGCTGCCCGCGATGCACCCCAAGACGCTGTCTGGGATGACAAGCGCTGGCTGGACGCGTTGACCATCCGCGCCAGAGCGCAGGATGAGATTGCGAGGCTGGATGCCATGTCCCTTTCCGATCTACTGGAGGAAATGAAATCGAAACAGGAGGAATCGTATGAATCCAAACGAGCTGGCTGAGCTGGAAAAGCTGCTGGCTGAAGACAGTTACGCACGTGATCTGGCGCTGGGTGTATCGCCCGAAAAGGCGCCGCTGATGGCTCGGCTGCGGTCCATGAAGCCCTGCCAGAACGAACGCTATCCCGGCAGCGACATCGGCAATGGATACCTGTTCGCCGACTTCTATAAGGATACAGCGCGCTTCGTCAGCGAGCGGAAGTGCTGGTACGTGTATGATGGCGCGGCATGGCGCGCGGATGTCGGCGGCCTAATGACCATGGAGAAATGCAAGGAGCTGGCGCTGCTTCTGATCCTGCTGTCAGCCGAAATCATGGACGGCTCTCTGCGGGAGATGTTTCTGAAGCGGGCCACCCGATGGCAAAACCGCGGCATACGGGAGACCATCCTTAAGGATGCCTCCAGCGTCTTCTGTCTGCAGATGGCCGATTTCGACCGCGACCCGTTCCTATTCAATTGCCTCAATGGCACGCTGAACCTGCGGGATGGCAGTTTCCGGGAACACCGACCGGAAGACCTTCTGACCATGATCAGCGGCGTCCAGTATGAGCCGGGAGCCCGGTGCCGCCGATGGGAATCCTTCATTGCAGAAGTCATGCATACCGGCTTACATCCCCAACAAGACCTGATGCAAGAAGATCCGGTTCAGCGGCCCACCCTCGACAATGAGAAGGCGCGCTACCTGCAGAAGGCGTTCGGCTACGCTCTGACTGGCAGCACCCGCTACGAATGCCTGTTCATCCTCTACGGCGCGACCACCCGAAATGGCAAGGGCACGGCGATGGAAACTTTTCTGCGGCTCATGGGCGACTATGGCAAGACCGCCCGGCCGGAGACGATCGGGATGAAATTCCAGCAGAGCAGCAATGCCCCCACCGAGGACATCGCCCGCCTGAACGGCTCGCGGTTCGTGAACATCTCCGAGCCCGACAAGAAGCTGACGTTGTCCGCCGCACTGGTGAAGTCGCTCACTGGCAACGACACCATCACCGCCCGATTCCTTCATGAAAACAGCTTTGAGTTCCGACCCCAATTCAAGATGTTCATCAACACAAACTACCTGCCGCAGATCACCGACCTGACGCTGTTCTCCTCGGGCCGGATCAAGACGATCCCCTTCGAGCGGCACTTTGATGAGCACGAGCAGGACAAAGGGCTCAAGGCGTTCTTCGCCCACCCTGAGAACCTCAGCGGCATCCTAAACTGGTGCGTGGATGGTCTGCACATGCTGGAGGATGAAGGCTTTACGCCGCCCCAGGCAGTGCAATCGGCCACCGAAGCCTATCAGCATGACAGCGACAAGATGGCGCTTTTCATGGAAGATGCGCTCGTCCCCGCGCCGCAGGGCATGGAGCGGACCAGCTCCGTGTACGGCGTCTACCAGCATTGGTGCGAAGAAAACGGGTTCCGAGCGGAAAACGTGCGCAACTTTCGCGCGTTGCTGGAGGGATATGCTCAGGTAGAACGTAGGCGGCCCGCTCCGGGTTGCGAAAAGACCACCGTGCTGGTTGGCTACCGCATCCGGGATGAAACACCCGTCAGTTTACGCTGAAGTGGGTGGGGCGGATGTGGCACCAAAATATATTACCCCTATAGAGAGAGATTAGAGAGTAATGTATTTCACTGCCCCTGTTGCCCCCACCTGATTCTCCAGGCGAAGGTCGGCAAGTGGGATACTCGCCAGCAACGCTGAAGTGGGCGGGGCGGATGTGGCATCTAGGTATATTACCCCTATAGAGTGAGATTAGAGGGTAATGTATTTCACTGCCCCAGTTGCCCCTGTTTATTATGACCAGATCCCGGCAGGATGGCGATCTCCCGGTCGGTAGCCCATGAAAGAACCTAGTCCAATTGCCCCCTACCATCTGATGACGAAA